>JAFSWU010000183.1 GCA_017444365.1 Prevotella sp. | reverse complement strand
GGGGTTGGCGAAGAGTTTTGAATATTCCTCTTCTTTCTCTGCCACAAATGCCTGCACGTCTTCTCCAGCTTCTTTCTTGGCTTTCATGTCGCGTGCATAGAGCACGGCAACGGCACCCGATGCGCCCATCACGGCAATCTCTGAGCTGGGCCAAGCAAAGTTCAAGTCGGCACGCAACTGCTTGCATCCCATCACGATGTGGCTGCCGCCATACGACTTGCGCAACGTAATGGTAATCTTGGGTACTGTTGCTTCGCCGTAGGCATAGAGCAATTGGGCACCGTGCAGGATGACTGCGTTGTACTCCTGACCTGTACCAGGCAGGAATCCCGGTACGTCAACGAGGCTGACGATAGGAATGTTAAAGGCATCGCAGAAGCGTACGAAGCGGGCTCCCTTGCGGCTTGCGTTGGTGTCGAGCACACCTGCGTATGCTGAGGGCTGGTTGGCCACTATGCCAACACTCTGCCCGTTGAAGCGGGCAAAGCCTGTGATGATATTTTTGGCGAACTTAGGCTGCACCTCGAAGAATTCTCCGTTGTCGGTCAACGCCGTGATGACCTTGTACATGTCGTAGGCTTTGTTGGGGTCATCGGGGATGATCTCGTTCAGAATATCTTCTTTTCTGTCGATGGGGTCGTTGCATTCTGTACGCGGAGCCTCTTCCATATTGTTGGAGGGGATGTAGCTCAGCAGCGTCTTGATCATCTGCATAGCTTCTTCCTCGGTCTTGGCAGTGAAGTGTGTTACACCACTCTTGGTGGCATGCACGCTGGCTCCACCGAGTGACTCGGCATCCACGCTTTCACCTGTGACGGTCTTCACCACAGCCGGTCCTGTGAGGAACATGTAAGAGGTGTTCTCCATCATGAGGATGAAGTCTGTAAGAGCAGGTGAATAGACGGCTCCACCGGCACACGGACCCATGATGGCTGAGATCTGGGGGATTACGCCTGAGGCAAGGATGTTTCTTTCGAAGATTTCTCCGTACCCTGCCAGCGAGTTGATACCTTCCTGAATGCGGGCACCGCCTGAGTCGTTCATGCAAATCATCGGAGCTCCGTTCTGCATGGCCATATCCATCACCTTTCAGATTTTCTGGCTCATTGTCTCTGAGAGGGAACCACCGTTGACGGTGAAGTCTTGTGCAGAAACATATACAAGGCGGCCATCGATGGTAGCAGAACCTACTACTACGCCATCGCCCAGGAACTGCTTCTTCTCCATTCCGAAGTTGTGGCAGCGATGAAGTTTGAACATGTCGTACTCTTCAAAAGAGCCTTCGTCAACCAGCATCTCGATGCGTTCACGTGCTGTATATTTCCCACGTTGGTGTTGTTTTTCTATGGCTTTCTCTCCTCCTCCGAGCTTTGCTTGTTCGCGCTTGGCAATCAGCTCTTTGATTTTTTCTGTTTGTCTGCTCATAAGTTTATTTGTTCAGTTTTCAAAATTTCCGTGCAAAGTTACAAAAAAATGTTGTAAAGCAGACATTTAATGTCTTGTTTTTAAGGCATTTTATCAAATGTTGCTCGTTATTGCGGGCTTTTTAAGTATTATCTGTGCCTGAACCTGATTTCTCTGAGTTTATGGTTGCCCATGAATCTGCTTTTATCGACGTGCCCTCTCACCCCGTTAATGGAGCCCTTACCTGTGTATTGCCACATGGTGATGTCGCGTCCGTCTCTGAGTTTTGGTTCGCGTTCTGTGTATTGTGCAATCATGATCATGTAGTGGTCGAGGAGTCCTTCGAGATACTTGTCGTAGAAGTTGGCACCAGAATAGACGAGTGGCTTCTGCTTATAGGTTTTCTCCACGAGGTCGAGGAAGATGGTCAGGGAGTCGCGGAACTCGTCGTATCCAAGTCCGCTTGCCGTTTCAACGTCGATCATTGGTATGAGGTCTTGATCGCCTGGCCTACATTGCCTCATGAAGTTTTCGAGTTGTCGCTGCTGAGGTATTCTTGCGCGATAGAAGTGATAAGAGCCCACTTTGAGCCCGTGCTGGTGTGCCAGTTGTATGTTTTCCTGGTACATGTGGTCGATGTTGTCTCCTCCCTCAGTTGCCTTGAGATAGACGTATGCCATTTTAGCATTCTTCCCGATAGCGTCCCAGAAGACCTTTCCCTGGTAGTGACTGAGGTCGATGCCGTGAACATGATGGCAGGTGTCTTCACATTGCATGTCGAAATATTTTGTAAAGTCCTGTGCCTGTGCGGTTTGAACGATAAGGAATGATATGGCGAAAAGTGCGATTCTTGTCATGAGTGTAATTGTTTTTATTCTTCGATTTCTGAAAGTCTTCTTGCAAGGATTCCAAAGAGAAAGCTGACGGCTTCGATGGGTGCATAGGGGAAGAACGACAGGGATGAGTGTACGGCATGCGAGATGGAGCGCGTGGCCAGTTTCTCTGCTGCGGGTTCGATTTTGCTGAGGAAGGGTATCTCGTCGGGTTCAAACTCGAATACGCTGACCAGGATGCTTCCTTCGAGTTGTGCCATCCTTTGCATGTGCAGTTTCTGTAACCATTTCTCCATCTTCACGAAGTCCACTTTATGGCCTTTTGTCCTAAGGAACATTCCAAGGTACAGGATACCGCTTAGCGACACTCCATTGCTCAGGATTTGTTCTGCGTTGTGTACGATGATGTTCAGCAGTTCAACGCTAATCATGGAGGCATCTATCTCATGTCGCTCGTTCTGCTGTATGTTCTTCAGTTGTTGCTTCAGGTAGATGTTCGAGAGTGTAGCGGGCTTGTTCACTTCCCACGGCACGCGTACTGTTGTGTCGGCACATTGCTCTTCCAGTCTTTTGATGATGCTATCAGGCACCAGGCTTGTCGAGTCGTCGGTTTGGTTCTGCATTCCCTTGAGCGCGACGAACTCCATTTTCTGCGCATTGGCCAGTTCCACAAGTGCGTTCCATTTGAACAACGACATCGGCTCGATGGATGGTTGCTCATTCATGGCACCTGCCCGCAACAGGTTGAAGAAGTTTCGTTCTATGATGTTCATGTATTTATTGGACGATTGGACGATTGGACTATTTTCGTTTCTACGAGTAGCGTTTGGGGTATCTCAGCAGAATGGAGAGTAAGGCTGCGAGTGCGATGGCAATTGGGTAGTAGAGAGTGGGGATGATCTCTACTGGATTCAGTTGTGCCAATCCTGCGGCAATCAGGATTTGTGCTCCGTAGGGGAGCATGCCCTGCACGGCACAGGAGAATGTGTCGAGGATGGAGGCACACTTCCTGTTATCTACTCCGTAGCGGTCGCCGATTTGTTTTGCGATGGGGCCTACTGTCATGATGGCAACGGTGTTGTTGGCTGTACACACATCTACGATGGCGACGAGTAGTCCTATTGACATTTCGGCTCCCCGCTTGCCTCGTATGCGCCTGGTCATCTTCTTGATGATGAAGTCGATGCCTCCGTTCTCGCGTACAATCTCCAGGAGGCCTCCTGCCAACATGGTGATGATGATGAGTTCACCCATTCCCACTATGCCTTTCCCCATAGCGTCGAACCACTCAAAGAGCCCATACGAGCCGTTGGCGATGCCGATGATTCCAGTGAAGAGGAGTCCGAGGGTGAGCACCACCATCACGTTCATTCCGCAGAGGGCACAGACGAGCACCACGATGTAGGGAATGACGTTCAGGTATTCCACCTCTGGAATGTCGGTCGGCGTGTTGATGTCTGCTCCGAGAATGAGGTAGATGATGAGGATGACGAGTGCGGCAGGTATTACGATGAAGGAGTTCACCTTGAACTTGTCGTCCATTCGGCATCCTTGTGTGTTGGTTGCCACAACGGTAGTGTCGGATATGAACGAGAGGTTGTCGCCAAAGAATGAACCTCCCACGACGGTGGCTGTGACGAGGGGGATGCTGGCTCCTGTCGATTCCGCGAGTGCCGCTGCTACGGGCACAAGTGCCACGATGGTGCCCACGCTGGTTCCTACGGAGAGCGAGATGAAGCATGCTGCGGCAAAGAGTCCTGCGAGCAGCATGTTGCCAGGCAGGAAGGATAGCGTGAGGTTGACGGTGGCATCGATGCTTCCCATCACTTTAGCGGCATTGGCAAAAGCTCCCGCAAGGACGAATATCCACAGCATGAGCATCATGTTCCTGGTTCCGGCTCCACGGCTGAACGACTCTATGCGATGGGTGAGCGTGAAGTTCTTGGACACGGCTACGGCATAGATGCTTGAAATCATGAACGCCACTGTGATGGGCACCTTGTAGAAGTCGCCGGCAATGATGCTTGTGACCAGATACAGGGTGATAAACACCAGCAACGGCGACAGGCCGAGCCATCCAGAACTCCCAGAAACTTCCTGAACTTCTTGTCTTCCTGCACTCTCTCTACTCACAGCGTCACTCCGTTCTTAAAGATGGAAATTTCCTGGTATCCGTTGTTCTCGTTGCACACGTTCTCGCCGTTGGCCACCTTGATAATAAGGTTGGTGAGCTTGCGAGTGAGCACGTCCATAGAAGTTCCTTCCACCAGTTCGCCCGCGTTGAAGTCAATCCAGTTGCGCTTGCGCTGATAGAGGTTGGTGTTGGTGGAAATCTTCATGGTGGGCACGAAGGTGCCGAAGGGCGTTCCCCGTCCTGTTGTGAACAGCACCATCTGGCATCCCGATGCTGCGAGGGCAGTTGCTGCCACAAGGTCGTTGCCAGGTGCCGAGAGCAGATTGAGTCCGTTCTCTTGCAGTCGGGCGCCGTATTCCATCACGCCGCTAACGGGTGCTCTGCCGCATTTCTGCGTACAGCCGAGTGCTTTGTCCTCAAGTGTGGAAATGCCTCCGGCCTTGTTGCCTGGTGAGGGATTCTCGCCGACGGGTTCTCCGTGTGAGAGGAAGTATTCCTTGAAGTTGTTGATGAGCTTAACGGTTTGTTCGAAGAGCTCTGGGGTCTTACAGCGGTTCATGAGAATGGTTTCTGCGCCAAACATCTCTGGCACCTCTGTGAGCACACACGTTCCTCCCTGTGCTGTCAGCCAATCGCAAAACGACCCCACGAGTGGGTTGGCTGTGATGCCGCTGAATCCGTCGCTGCCTCCACATTTCAATCCTACGCGAAGTTTGGAGAGAGGCATTTCTTCTCTGACATCCGTTGCTGCCTGCTGATAGAGCTCGCGCAGCAGTTGCATTCCCACTTCCAGCTCGTCGCCTTCCACTTGTTGCGTGATGAGCAGTTTGACGCGGTTTGTGTCGTAGTCGCCCAGGAGTTTCATGAACTCGTCGGGTTGGTTATTCTCGCAGCCGAGAGAGAGTATAAGCACGCCTCCAGTATTGGGGTGTAAAACGATGTCTCTGAGGATCTTACGGGTGTTCTCGTGGTCGCCTGACAACTGTGAGCATCCGTAGTTGTGATGCCAGGCGTGGACGGGAAGGATGGGCGTTCCGTTGTTGGCCGCCGCTTCCTTGATTTCTTGTTTGAGCATTTCCACCAGTCGCTCTGCAATGCCGTTGACACATCCCACGGTGGGCACAATCCATATCTCGTTTCTGATGCCTGCCTCGCCGTTCTTTCGCTTGTAGCCATTGAAAGTCAAGTGCTCATCGGCAATGGCAAGTTCTTCGATGGCGGGTGTGTAGGTGTAGGAGAGTGTTCCAGCGAGGTTGGTCTTCAGGTTGTTCTCGTTGATCCAGGTGCCGGCTTCTGCATTGCCTGTTGCGTGGCCGATGGGGTATCCGTATTTGATGACGTTCTCGCCTGCCAGTATGTCGTTGATGAGTACTTTGTGTCCTGCGGGTACGTCCTGTTTCAAGGTGATGTCCTGCTTGTCGATGCAGAGGGTTTCGCCCTTTTTCATGTCGCGCAGGCATACAACTACGTTATCTCTTGGGTTGATTTTCAGAAAATCCATAAATGATGTATTTGTTATAAGTTTTCACTACAGCTGTGTTCTGCGGTAGAATTCCACGTTCTCCTTCATCAGCAGCTCGATGGGCATATAATTCACGGGTGTCACCTTTTTCTTCAACACGATGGCTTGGAAGAGGGTGTCGATGCATGAGTAGCCCTGCTGGTAGGCGTGCTGTGCGATGAGGAAGGAGATGCTTCCCTGGCGCAGGCACTCTGCGTTTTTGTGCACCATGTCGTAGCCCATAATCTGCACGTTGCGGCGGTTGGTCTTCAACAGGAACTCACCTACGATGTGTGCCTTGGCGTTCAGGGTGATACAATGGTGCAGGTTGGGATGCTCCTCGAAGAATTTCTGCAGGATGGCGGTGTATTGCTTCTTGTTACCGTTCAGGGGCAGTTCGAGCTCGATGATTTTAATCTTGGGATAGTGGTCGTACATGTAGTGCTTGAATCCCACCTCGCGGTTGGCTTGCTGCTTACTGGTCACTCGTCCCTGGTTGGTTTGCTTGAACAGCATCACCTCCGTTTCCTTGTTGGCAATCATCATGAGCACCTTCGCCGCGAAGTAACCGCTGGAGAACGAGTCTTGTCCGAAGAAGGAGAGCGGTTTCAGGTCGGGCATGTAGGAGTCGAGCAGTATGAAGGGTATCTTTCGGTTGTGCAGCTCGTCGGTGAAGTATCGTGTGATTTCCAGTTCCACGGGCACGATGACTACGCCGTCGGGTTCCAGATTCAATATCGTCTCGTACTGCTGCATGAAGGAATCGTCGTCGAAACGCTGGTAATAGACAATCTTCACATCCACGTGGAAATCTCTTCGCGCCTCCATTGCCTTCTTCGCTCCCTCCTCAATCTCTTCCCAATAGGCCTCGGAGTCGTGCTGGGGCAGCAGCATATAGAAGGTGTACGAGCGGTTGTAGGCGAGTGCGGATGCATACATATTGGGTTTGTAATCCATCTCTTTCAGGGCTTTCTCCACCTGTTCGCGTGCCTTTTTCGACACATTGGGGCGTTCGTGGAGCACCCTGTCAACCGTTCCCACGCTAACGCCAGCGCGCTCGGCAATGTCCTTGATTCGGATTTTGGTTGTCATGATTAGTCTGTTTTGGTATTTTATATTGCCCGCAAATTTACAAAAAAATCGCGTAATAGGCGAGTGTTTTTATGGAAATTCTTTCTGAAAGCGGCCAATATGTTGAAGAACGCTCGTTGAACGTGGTCTTTTGGGTTGCTGGAGCATAGCTTTGAGATCCTTAAAACATTGCTTTGAGATTCCTGAAGCATCGCTTTGGGAAGTCTCTCCTGTAGAAAGTAGGAAAGTAGGAAAATAGTTTCCTACTTTCTTCTTTCGAACTTGATGTTTTTATAACATTCTTTCTCCAGGTGTTTTGATTATCGAAGAGTGTCGGTGAACAATTCGCTCAGCAGCATGCCTCCCCATACTGCTAGTATGCCGATGACAACGCTTGTGCCAACGTAGAGGGCTGTCAGCAGGACATCGCCCGCCTTCATCATGCCCAACGATTCGCTGGCAAAGGTGCTGAATGTTGTGAAACCGCCACAAAAGCCTGTTACCATCAGTAATTTCGTCTCTGGCGAAAGCACGCCCTTACTGACCATACCCACCAACAAGCCAATTAGCAGGGAACCCAGGATGTTGACGGCAAACGTGCCCCAGGGAAACGATGCATTTATGCCTGAGAGTAAGTATCGCAATACAGAGCCGAGGGCTCCACCCAGTGCTACCAATAACAAATTTCTTATCATATTCATCGATTGTGTAATTTTCGTTTGCAAAGGTACGAATAAAAACTTGTAAGCCCGTCAGCTATTCATTGATTTTTACTCCCTTTGTACATAGGCAGAGCCTGCTGTAAGGACAATGCTCACACAGGGTTTCGTCGGCAGCGGGACGGAAGGGAACGGCAGGGTTGAAGAGGTCGGCGAGGAGCTGGCTGAGATGCTCTATGAACTCTTGTTCTACATCCTGAACATCGGCTATGGGCGACTGCGATTTGCCTGAACCTAACGAAAGCACAGGGTCGTAGTTCTCGGCTCCGGCATGCTGGATGAAGAGCAGGGCAGGGGCAACGGGGGTATCGTTGGGGTTGTATTTCCTCGAATGGCGTACGATGTAGGAATAGAGGATTGTCTGCAGGAAATAGTCGCTGTGCTTCTTGCCGATGTCCATACCGGTGAAAAGGTCAGCAATGTCGTTGACGCTCATCGATGCCTGGCGGCCTGTCTTGTAGTCGATGACACGCAGCAGAGGACGGCCATGAGGGTCGCGCACGAGGTCGATACGGTCGATGATGCCGCCAATGATGATGGAGGATAGAGAGGTCTGCACGCGTTTCTCCATTCCAAGGATGGTGAAGGGTGTATGACGTACATCGACGCGAAGCAGTTGTCGGAGGTAGTTGATGATGACTTCGCGGTTGATGAGTTGCAGGCCGTTGTAGTCGGGTGTGAATCCTGCGTGCTCCACTTTGAAGAGCTCCTCACGGAAGGCCTGATCAACAACCTGTGCCAGCTGTTGCGGTTGTTTCAGCAAGTTGAGGATGTCCTCGCGCTGAATCTCGTTGCTCTTCTCCATGAGCTTGGAATAGATGAGCTCTGCCGACCGATGGAAGATGTTTCCAAAGATGCGGTTGTCAACCTCGTCCTCATCGGTGTTGTCGGGTTCCTTGAGTTCTGCGAGAATGTTGTAGTAGAACTGTTTTGGACAGCGCAAGAAGCGGTTGATGGCTGTGGGCGACAGCGACTTGATGGCCCCCAGCTGTTGCATGACGGCAGCATCTTTCTCAATGGGGAGCCGCAGCTGTGAGGGAAGTGCCTGACCTGTCTGCACAACGGCTTTCGTGACGGGGTTGCTTCCTTCGACCATCAGCTGCATCATGAACCGGCTCATTTCACCTGTCTGCCCCTCAGCAGTGGCGTGATTGTAGAGCAGGGTGACATCGTCTGCACGTTGCAGGAGTCTGTGGAAATAATAGGCATAGACGGACACCTTGTTGTCGATGGTGGTCAAGCCGTGGGCCTTGCGGACGGAGTAGGGAATGAACGAAGAGTCGTTGACCCCTCTCGGCATGTTTCCCTCGTTGCACGAGAGGAGGATGACGTGACGGAAGTCGAGATTGCGCGTTTCCAACACGCCCATCACCTGAACACCCTCGGCGGGTTCTCCGTGGAAGGGTATTGTGGTGCTTTTGACGAGTTGCGCAAGCAGCCTCTGGAAGGTTGCAAGGTCAACCATCAGATCGCCGCTCTCGACCAGCGTGTGCAAGCGATTGACAAGGGTATAGGTGCGGAAGAGCGACTCCTGGTAGAGCGGGTCTTCCTCGTCATGCGAGCGAGTGCCGATATGACGGAGCACTTGCAGCAGATAGGAGGTGAGAGAGGCGGGGTTCTGGAACAGTATCTCCAAACCATCGTCGATGGCAAGTGTCTGGCGCGAGGGATAGAACTGCTTGTGCTCGTTCAGCTGGCGAACAATATTGATGGTCTCGTCGGAGATGAATTTTGCGTATGGATGGCGCAGGATGCGCAGCACATGCTTCAGGCGGAACTTGTCGGTATCTTTCACACGTCCCTCCGTCTGCAACGTGATGAGCAGGCTGAGCAGCGAGGCAAAGGGTGTCTGCGAGAGCGGATAGCCGGTGGTGATGTTGGTCTTTCCCACTTCTGGCGGCAGGGAGTGGATGACGGTTTCCAAGAGTCCTTCGTTGCAAAGCACGATGGCGGTTTCTCTGCCAGCCTGCATTCTGCCTTCCTCACTCAGCCAGCGACTCACGTAGCGTGCCTGTACGTTTTCGGTTGGGGCGCTGATGTAGGTAATGCGCTTGGACTTGTCCAGGTTGTTGTAGATTTCATCGGAACGATTGTCCAACTCGTTGGGGAAGAGTTGTAGGTATGAGCGGATGTAGTGACCCGCCTCGTTGTTGAGATTGTCTATATAATAATGGTCAAAGTCCCAATAGAAGAAAGCGCGCCCCTCCTTTGCAAGACGGCGGAAGAGAGTCTGCTCAACCTGCTGCAGGAGATTGAACCCCACAAAGATGTACTTCTCGTACTCGAAGGGGATGGCTTCGTTTTCTGCTACTTGACGATAGAGGGCTCCCTCGTAGGCGAGGCCCTGAGCAGCGAGATGCTGGTTGTAGGCGTGATAGATGTCGCTGAATCGGCTCCACAGGCTCAGGAACCGCCGCTTCAACTCGCTCTCCTGATCGTCGGCAAAGTTACTGAAGAACTTCTTCAGCAAGGCCTTCTGTTCTTCGGTGAGATAGGAGAGGTCATCGAGCTCGTGAAGATCGCGCAGGTTGGCAAACACCTTGTCGGCATCGGCCATATTCTTATCGATGTCATCGAAGTCGCTCAGCAACAGCTGTCCCCATCCATAGAAATGGTCGAGCGTCTCGCTCATGCCTGTTGTCTGGACGAAAATCCTGTGGAGATCGCACACCTGCTTGATGGGGTCGGCAACAACCAGCGTGCTATGTCGTCGAAACAGGTCGCTGATCGTGATATAGGCAGGGCTCCATATCGGGCGACCTGCCAGGCGGGCGAGGTGATCGTTCATGAAGAGCGACGCACGCTTGTTGGGGAATACTATGGCGATGCGGCTGAGGTCGTATCCGTGCTTGCGGAGTATGTCTTGTGCGACAACCTCCAGAAAAGTGGTGTTCATCATGCTTCAACAGGTATTATTTGATTGCTGTAAACAAACCAGAGGAATCCTCGAATGGAAGAATAGCCCATATCGGACAACAGAGACTTGTAGCGGCTGACCTGTGAGAAGTATTCTTCGAGCAGGTCGGGACGGGGAGAACCAAACTTGAAATCGACAACAATCATCTCCTTTCCATCGGTCATGACACGGTCGGGACGCTGCTGGATGACCTTCCCCGTTGTGGGGTCGCAAGTGAGAATAGTGCATTCGTTGAACAGCTGCCAACGATTTGAGAACCAATTGGCTACACGTGGATTGTTCAATCGCTTGCTTAAAAGCCTCATCAGCTTTTCAGGAGAGATGTCTTGGTCGTAGAGCACGCCGTCGCTTTCCAGTTGCCGGATGGCGTTGGGAATATCCTCTTTCGTGCGAATCGTTGAGAAGAGTTTGTGCAGAATGCTACCTATCTGCATGTAGGACTTGCGTTGCTCCTCTTCGTCACCCGTTCCGCTCAATGCCACAAAGTCGCGGCTCTGATTGCTCTGTCGGAACTCAACGTGCTTGGGGAATGTCTCTACCGTCAGGGGACGTGGCATAGGGGGAGTGGTGAACACGTTTCGTGCGGTTTCATCGGGCTTCTCCTGAGGGGAGAGGAGAGAGGGGTGATGCACCATGAGCTGATGTTTTTGCGCTCCATATTCAAACGTGATAGGCTCGCTTTTGTCGCCGTCGGCTCCTTGCAGAATGCTTCCTGGCAAATCGGCCGTCACTTCCTGGAGCGATTGCTCGATGAGCATGGAGCGAGAGGCTGCCGCACCTCGCCTTCCAAAGACCGTGAGCGACTCTTCCGCACGAGTGAAGGCCACATAGAGGAGATTGAGGTTATCGACCGTGGTTTGAAGATGGTCGTGCAAGTAGTCGGCCTCGTAGATGGTGCCCTTCATCTGCTTGGCATTATAATCTACGGGAATCAGCGGCAGCTCGTTGAACGTGGGGAGGCTTTCGTCAGGGCGGCACCACAGAAGCGAACCCTTATTCAGCGACCAGTCGCAGAAGGGCATGATAACATGCTTGAACTCCAATCCCTTGCTCTTGTGGATGGTGATCAGGCGGATGCCGTCCACTTCGTCGCTCTGAATGGTGTTCTCGTGTAGGTTGTCGTTCCAGTCAACAAGAAAATCCTCGATGTCGGCCACATGTTCCTCCATGTAGGAATGCAGCAGGTCGAAGAAGGCGCATACGTAGGCACTCTGTCCATGAAGCACCTGGAGGTTGAAGAGAGAATAGATTTTCTCAACGAGATCGGTGGCAGGAAGAGCGATGAGCGTGTCGAACTGCTCGACATAAGGGCGGGGCAGCAGCGTGTCAAGGTTGACGCCACGCAACAGCAAACGGCTTTCAGGCTCCTGGCATCCCAGCACCTGCTGCTGATAGGCTTTGACCAATTGGGCACGTGTGAGCGAGTCATCTGGATGCGTAAGCAGATGCAGGGCATCGATGATGATGTTGACAGCCGATGAGGAGTCGAGCCGGAAGGCCTCTTCGGAAACCAACTTCACAGAGGGACGTTCCTGCATGAAGTGGTTGGCAATATTCTGAATCGTCCTGTTGGAGCGGACAATGATGGCAATGTGGCTGGTGGGAATGCCGTGAGCGAGCAAATCATCTACTGTCTGTACCAGTTTCTCCATCGTTGTCTGTTGGTAGCCGTTCTGCGGAAGCAGTTCGATATGGATGTATCCTCGGTCTTCTGCTACTTTCTCCTCAGGAGGGAATTGTGTCAGCTGGTCGTAAGCCTTGAGCAACAGCGGAGCTTCAGCGGGGTTTTCGTCGTTGAGCATTGCGTACTCGTGCTTGGAGGCATGCGTAAAGAAGGCATTGTTGAAACGGATGACGCGCACGGCAGAACGGCGGTTACAGCGAAGCGGTTGCACATCGATTTGACTGGAAGGAAACTCGTTCTCAATCTCGTTGAGCAGTCGCCAGTCGCCTGAACGCCAGCGATAGATGCTCTGCTTCACGTCGCCCACGATGAGATCATGCGAACCGGCGTGGCTCAGGCATTCCTTCAGGAGCACCTTGAAGTTTTCCCATTGGATGGTGCTGGTGTCTTGGAACTCATCGATCATGATGTGTTCGAGCTGGGTACCGATCTTCTCGAAGATGAACGGGGAGTCGGTGTCTTTGATGAGCGAATTCAGCAAAGCTTGCGTGTCGGATAGCAGAAAGCGGTTGGCCTCCTTGTTCAGATTGCGCACCATCATATCGATGCTGTTGAGCAGTCGGAGCTGGTTCATGTGCTTGAGCGTGATGTCGGCCGACTTATACAGCTTCAGTCGTTTCGGACGCTGGGCTTCAGAAGATTGAAGAAGGGGCAGCAGGGTGCTCTCGATGAATTGGAAGAGGGGAGATGAGGGATTCTGATCAGCCTTCTTGAGCCACGATTTGGCATCGTTCAGCGCCTGAGTGACCCTTGCTCCCAACAGGTCGGCATCGTCGTACTTCCCTTTTTGTAGCTTCAGGAAGTAGCCGCACACTCCAGAGCTTCCGTTGGCAAAGTCTGTAATGGAGTAGCCGTGCTCATCGAGCAGCTTGAAGAAGTTGCTGGCAACATCCTCCATCTCGCTTTTCGACTTCGCCCGTATTTCGCGTAGCCGACTGGTGAACGTGGTGAAGAAATCTTTCTGGGAGAGCTTCTTGTTCAGTGCTTGTCCAGAGGATTTGTAGATGTCTTTAAAGATATTCTCGCCAAATTGCTTGATTTGTCCGATGACGTTCCATCCCTTATCCTCGTCGATGTTTTCGCCGATGTAGTTCAAGATCCATTGCAATTCAACGCTGTTTGCCTCAAGGCTCTCAATCAGTTCGTCAACGGCTTGTTGCTCAACCATCTTGTCGTTCAAGCCTACATGCAGATTGGCGGTGAGATCGAGTTCGCGTGCAAGGTTGCGAAGCACACTTTGGAAGAAAGAGTCGATAGTCTCAACACGGAAGTAGTTGTAGTTGTGAATGAGGTTCGAAAGGGCCTCATGAGCGCGTTGAGAGGCATATTCGCGACTGATTTGCAGCTCCTGTGTCACACAGCAGATGTAACTCTCGGAGTCTTTGTCAAGTTTCCAGATACCATAGAGCTGGCCGAGGATTCGCATCTTCATCTCCTCTGTGGCTTTGTTGGTAAATGTCACAGCCAGGATGTTGCGATAGGCCAGCGGATTCTCTATCACCAGTTTGATGTATTCAACAGCCAGGCGGAATGTTTTTCCTGAGCCGGCGCTGGCTTTATATACGACGAGTGGTTTCTTCATGACGAATGGTTTTCAGTTAACGGGGATTGATACGAGTGCTTACCATTTTCGGAATAATTCGAATTCAAACCTGCATCCAAAGCTGTTGAACTTTCCTCGAATATTGGAGACGAAAACGCCCATCGAGAGCCAGCGGGTAGTAACGCCGTAGCCGTACTCTGTATAGGGAGTAAGTGCTTTGATGGAGAGAGCACTCATATAGATGCGCTCCATTTCGATGAACCTGCCTATAAGAGGAATCCTGCTGACCAGAAGAAGAGGCGACTCATAGGTGATGTTCGAGCGGGCATAGTATTGTGAGGCATTGTACCACTCACTGTTCAGCAGCTCAAATTCACCCGTCCAGTCATCGTCCCAGCCGTTGGGAATGTTGTTCTCGCGGAAGTTTCTGTAATCCAGGAAATACTGTTGTGAGCCGCGGGCGGTATAGAAGCCGAACCCATAGCGGAAGGAAATGGTTCGCATGCGTTTCAGCTTCCGCTTATAAGAGCAGTCGAACTCCCATCGCTCATAATCCATATTTGAATGCATGAGACCTTTCAAGCTACGCTCGTAGCTGAATGTAAGTGCAGGTCCCTTCCATCCGCCAGGTCGGAACTGAATGCTTACCAGAGGAGCTGTTGACTGATAGTAGTTGTCGTGATCAGTATAGTGGAAAGCCGGCGAGTTCACCGCTTTGCGGTGGTGTATCGACAAGCCTGCGTCATAACTCCATTTCTCAGAGAGGTCTTGGCTGTTATGAAAATACACATTGATGTCGCGGAAGTAGTCAATCTTTGTCTTGTTCCAGTCAACAGTATCGCCTTGCTCCTTAATCACATCCTCCAGCAGTTTAGAGTCGAAGGTTCTGTCGCCGGTATTGATATCAATACCCACAAATCCGTTTCGCCTGATGTTGTAGTTCCAGCGAAGCGGGATACTTGTGTACAATCGTCTTTGCTTGAAGGAGAAGCTCGACTTCACCCCTGCTGAGATGTCGCTGTTGTCAGTCAGCATATAGCTGCCGTGAATATCGAATTTGTATGTGAATCCCTTGTCTCGTTTGTATCTTAGGTATAGTGGATTCAAGACAGGGCTTATGCGAATTGAGCCTCGGTTGTTTCCACCAAAGTTCGTATTGATCTTCTGAAGAAGATTCTCGTTGACAGTATCCCAAACATCATCCTTGATTTGCTCGTAGGTGGATTTCTCCTTTGAAAGCGTATCTGCGGATTCTTGTACTTCCTCCTTAGTCATTTTATCGAAATGAGCCTGAAGGGTTTGTTGTTCTTCCTTGGTCAATGGGGTGGGGCGAAGCTCTGCCAGGAGTTGTTCTTCCTCGTATATTGACGAGGGGTTGTGTGAAGGTTGCTTGGTGAGACCATGATAAACGGTACTGACAGAGCGAACGATGTTTCCCATGAACTTGAAACTCGCATTGACTTCGCAATACTGGGCATAGAGTGAAGGGAGACCCATCCTACCCATCAGCTGATAGGCATGAAAGTGAACCATGTCATATTCACCGTCATACTCGACATCAATAATTCTGCCTGTGGATGCGTCTATCGTTGCTTTTCCCTTGATGAGCTGCGTGTTTGGTATTCGTGGATTGAAGGTCAGCTCTACGACTTCCTCATTCAGAAAGGTGATCTTGTATTTGTAGAAACGGCGGTTGCCTGGAAAAAACGGCGATAGCAGATAGTCATCGGCAATGGTTTCGTTATAGATGGTTGGAGCCAAATACTGGGAAACGCTCTGTAATACTTTGCGCTCGTGAGGAATGGTGTTGATACTCAGTATTCTCTTGGCTTGTGGGTGCATCCAGTCTGAGTAATCATATAAATTATAGTTCTCCACCAGATAGGAGCGTTGCTCCCCCTTGGCGACGGAGTGCATGGTGGGCACGGCAAATAAAGTGAAATTGCGCCTGTCCGTACTGATAAAAGCCTTTTGATAACTGTAGGAAAGATTGGGAAAGTTCAAAAGTGTGTCAACGTTTTCTGCGTAGTTTCTCACTTGGTCGAGCACCTGTATAGCACCCAACCTGTCTTTTGCTGCTGCTCCAAGCAAAGAGGCTGTAGCAAGAACTATTGTTGCAATGAAACGTAAATATTCCACATTCCCCTGAACTCCCCGAACAATCTTATCACGAGAAGCTTTATCCCAGATATTTCTTCAGGATGCTTGCGTTACCGCTATCGCGAAGCTTGGCGATGCTCTTCTCGCGAATCTGGCGAACACGCTCACGGGTAAGCCCAAGTTGGTCGCCAATTTCTTCAAGGCCTTTCTCGTGACAGCCAATGCCAAAGCATTCGCGAATGATGGTGATTTCGCGCTCTTTCAGAACCTTGGACAGAACAGAGTTCAACTCCAAAGCCATCGACTCATGGTCAACCTGCCTGTCCGTACGGCTGTCGTCGCCCGAAGGCATAACATCCAGCATGCAGTTGTCTTCTCCGTCTTGGAAGGGAGCATCGATGCTCACATGATGACCATCAGCCATCAAGCTCTGACCAATTTTCTCTTCGTCAAGATGAGTGGCGTCAGAAAGCTCTGAAACTGAAGGATGACGCTGGTTCTCCTGTTCGAATCGGTTAATCTCGTGATTGATTTTATTCAAAGAACCAACTTGGTTCAGCGGAAGTCTTACAATGCGGCTCTGCTCGGCAATGGCTTGCAGAATGCTCTGTCGAATCCACCATACTGCATAGGAGATGAATTTGAAGCCACGTGTTTCGTCAAACTTCTGAGCAGCCTTGATCAAACCGATATTTCCTTCATCGATAAGGTCGGTCAAGGTCAGACCCTGATGCTGGTATTGCTTGGCTACCGACACCACGAAGCGCAGGTTGGCTGTCACCAGCTTGTCTTTTGCGCGTTCACCTTCAGGTCCGCCTTTCTTAATCTTTTGAGCTAACTCTATCTCCTCGTCAATTGAAATCAATGGAGCACGACCAACCTCAACGAGATACTTATCCAACGCCTCGCTGGAACGGTTTGTAATACTTTTCTGAATCTTAAGTTGTCTCATCCAAAAACCTCTTTTCCTATAACTGATTGGAAATCAATCTAATAAATACATCTACCTTTAAAAGCGGTGCAAATTTAGAAAAAATTTAGATACGTTGTTCTCTTTGTTTGATATTTTTGAGTTAAACTTTGTTAATTCATTTTCTTCAACCCTATCACTTCGACGTTTCGCTCCTATCAAGAACGCTTACCTAAGCGTTGCGAGAAAGGCTTCTGCACGCTCCAAATCCTCGGGCGTGTCAATGCCTACCGTCTCTACATTGGTTGTACCCACGCGGATGCGATAGCCGTTTTGCAGCCAACGGAGCTGTTCCAGGCTTTCGGCAATCTCCAATGACGACTGGGGGAGTTGCGTTACCTGATGGAGCACCTCTGTGCGATAGGCGTAAAGGCCAAGATGCTTGAGGTAGGGGAAGTGCTTCAGCCATTCTGCGGGTTCTTTTCCACGTACGTGTGGAATCACGCTACGCGAGAAATACAAGGCAAATCCATTGTTATCGGTAACGATTTTGGGCGAGTTGGGATTCTGAGCGGCCTCCATGCTTTCGAAGGGTTTTCCCAATGTGGCGATTTGTGTCTCCTCAGCGTTGAAGCATTGGCACAGCGCCTCTATTTGCGATGGCTGGATAAACGGTTCGTCTCCCTGCACATTGATGATGACATCCCATTCGCCTGGAATCTTGTTGTAGGCTTCTTCTATGCGGTCGGTTCCGCTTTTGTGGTCGGGCGATGTCATGATTGCTTTTCCGCCAAAAGCTTCAACTGCATCAAGAATGCGTTGATCATCGGTAGCTACATAGACATCCTTGATGACGCTTGTAACCTGTTCGTAAACTCTTTGAATAACTGGTTTCCCTCCCAGTATGGCGAGTGGTTTGCCAGGGAATCTGGTAGAGGCATACCGTGCTGGAATAATTGCTATGAACTTCATATATTAATAAGGTGTAAGACTATCTGTGAATGAATCAACGTGGTGGACTATCGTGTTGAGTGCCATCCTTCGATGAGCGTGTATTTGCGCTTCATCATGCGCTGATAGATGTTGCGAAGCCAAATCTTGTGTGTGATGATGAAGAAGAGACCTATCACAAACATGGTGGTGAAGGCAATGGTTTCGCCCAATGTGTTTTTGAGCAATACGACGAATATCAGCGGAATGAACATCGTTCCCATCTGTGCTATCACTTGAATGTAGTTGTTCTCAATGCCGTTCTTGCTCATCAGCTTGGCGTTGAGCGGGAGCGTTGTCTTATTGTAAATGGCCATCTGGAAGAGCACGAAATACTGGAATCCTGCCGTGAAGACACCAAAGGATACGAGCATAAATAACGACCATTTCCCTGAGAATACCAGCGGCAGCATGAGGAGGAAGGGAAAGAGCAGCAGGAGCGAGTAGAAAATGTATTTGGCCCTGAGCAGTTTCAGGATGTTCTCGTGGTGGGTCATGAGCAGGTCGATGTAGTTGCCTTCATAGCTCATGATCTTGATAATCATGATGGAACCATACATGAGGTAGTTGTAGGTACACCAGAAGTTGGTCATGTACACGTTGTCATAGACATCGGTGAAGATGATGAGAAAGGTGACCAGCAAGATGCCTGCGGTGGCAAAGATATAGCTTTTGCGCGGGTTTTTGTTTCGTATCAGGGACTTGATTTCTATCTGGAGATATTGTCCGATTTCGCCGTAGTGCTCTAAGAACGTGAAGCGGGAAACATGATGCAGGGTTGTCTTCTCGTTCTTTGAAACCTCCTGATAGATATGGTGGTATTGCACTTTGCGGTTGATGAGCACGACCACGACGAGCAGAATAGCAGCTCCCAGACAGGGGAGGATGCTGCCGTTGTTGACGGCTGTGCCTATCTGTCCATACATGTTCATCAGCTGCTCCCATCCTTCTTCACCTCCCTGGTGCAGGATGACAGGGAAGAAAGCCACCGCATAGAAGAGTAGGGGGAGGAGCCAGTAGAGGAGGGTTTTGTTGATGAGTGTGCGCACAATGGCATACCATTGGCTGTTGGCCATGATGAGCAGCCAGTAGAAGAGCAGAAAGCTGACGGTGACCATCATTCCGTAGCTGAAGCATACGGACATGATGGCATAGGGTATGAACATGCAGAACCAGATGGTGTTTCCCCAGGTGAGAAGCGATGAGAGGATGAACGACTCGATGCAGGCATACTTGGGGATGGGCAGAAGCATGTAGGGCTTGATGAGCTGTGCAGGTGTCTGCTGCGCTATGAAGCGAAACAGGAAGTCGAGGGTGAGGATGAATGGTGCGAAGGACACTATAAACTCCACCGGTGTTGTCGTTCTGTCATCGTTGATTGCCAATGAGAACATGATGGCAAATCCCATCAGATAGATGACCATCATCGATGAAGCTACGATGACGAGCCACTTGGCAACCTTGTTCTCGTTGAAGTTGATGGCACGCTTTTCAGCCAGTTTCCTATGCCTACGTAAGGCTTTGAATAATTGTAGTCGATTCATCGAAGATCTAATTGCGGTCGGTTCATCGTAGATCTATCACCTCTGAGTTGGGAAACTCTTTGGCATTAAAGATGAAAATATTGTCGGCTTGGTCTTTTACCTGGAAGTTCGTGATGTCGAGCGTTGTCCAGGAAGTTCCCTGTTTCATTTTTACTTGTGAGGGAACGTAGGACTTCTTGTTGATGGTGATGTACATTTCCTGCACACTCCGTTTCTTGTTCTGGGCAGTCAGGTGAACGACGTAGTTGTTGCCACTCGTCTTCATCGAGAGGTTGAATCCAATCTTGTAGATGGTGATGAACTTATAGGGATTCATTGCTGCCTGCTGAGCCTCGTTGGGTGTGGTGATATTCACCTCCTCGGTAGCTTTCATATACGCCCATTGGGTTTTTCCGTTATACCAGATAATGGCTTGTGATGTTCGTGCATTGAACTTATTGCCCTTGATGGCGATTGTTCCCGATGTGTTTCCGTATTTGGGACTTGTGAGCGTGAAATTGGCCTTGGCTCCGCCTTTCCGCCCTACGATGCTTGCAGTCTTGTCAAGCACTTTTCGGGCTTCGTTGGCACTCTGAGCGTGTGCTGCGGTTACAAGCAGGAGGAGTGCCGTCAGGATTGATATGAGTTTTGTGTTCATCTTTTCTGATTTTATTCGCATGAGCTGTATCTGTTCGCTTTATCCGCGCATTTGCGCAAGGAGTGTGTTGAGCGAGTTTTCGTCTGTTATGAGTACGTCGCGCGGCTTGGCACCATTCGCCTGTCCGACGATGCCCGCCATTTCCAGCTGATCCATCAGTCGTCCGGCGCGGTTGTAGCCGATAGAGAAGCGGCGTTGAATCATGCTGGTGGAACCCTGTTGTGTCATTACGATGGCACGTGCGGCTTCTTCGAAGAAGGGGTCGAGCGAGTGGCTGTCCACCTGTCCGCCAGCTCCTACGCCTCCGCCCTCGTCTGAGGCAGGCTCTGGGAGTTCCATCGGCTCCACGGGGCCTGGCTGCTCCTGTACGTATTTATTAACGCGCTCCACCTCAGGCGTATCGACGAAAGCACATTGCACGCGTACCGGTTCGTTGCCGACGAGAATCAGCATGTCGCCTCGTCCCACGAGCTGGTCGGCTCCCTTCTGGTCGAGGATGGTTCGTGAGTCGATTTGCGACATCACTCGGAATGCCATTCGTCCAGGGAAGTTGGCCTTGATGGTACCTGTGATGATGTTGGTGGTGGGGCGTTGCGTGGCAATGATCATGTGAATACCTACGGCACGCGCCAACTGTGCGATGCGTGCGATGGGAAGCTCCACCTCCTTGCCGGCCGTCATGATGAGGTCGCCGAACTCATCGATCACCACCACGATGTAGGGCATGTATTCGTGTCCTTTGCTCAGGTCGAGTTCGTGATGGATAAATTTCTCGTTATAGTCTTTCACGTTGCGGGCACGTGCCATTTTCAGCAGGTCGTAGCGTGAATCCATCAGCTTGCAGAGCGAGTTGAGCGTGCGCACCACTTTCGTCACGTCGGTGATGATGGGCTCTTCCTCGTTTTCGGGCAGGGTGGCCATGAAGTGGTTGGCTAAGGGTGCATATACGCTGAATTCCACTTTCTTCGGGTCAACCAGCACCAGTTTCAGTTCGTTGGGATGCTTCTTGTACAGGAGTGAGGTGATGATGGCGTTCAGGCCTACCGACTTACCCTGTCCCGTTGCACCGGCAACGAGCAGGTGAGGAATCTTGGCAAGGTCAACCATGAAGACATCATTCGTGATGGTCTTTCCCAATGCGATGGGCAGTTCCATCTTGGCTTCCTGGAATTTCTTTGAGTTCAGGATGCTCTCCATCGACACGATGTTGGCCTTCTTGTTGGGCACCTCGATACCGATTGTTCCCTTTCCGGGCATGGGGGCGATGATACGGATGCCGAGCGCAGCCAGGTTCAGGGCGATGTCCTTCTCAAGGTTCTGTATTCTTGAGATTTTCACACCAGGTGCGGGTGTAATCTCATAGAGGGTGATGGTGGGACCAACGGTTGCCTTGATGCCTTTGATTTCCACGCCAAAGCTGTTCAGTACCTCGATGATACGCAGGTTGTTGGTCTTCACCTCGTTCATGTCGATGTCCATCTTGCCACCATCGTCATATTTCTTCAGGAGGCTGAGTGGTGGGAATTTATAGCTTAGGAAGGGTTCGCGCGGATTGATGGGCGTTTTCAGCACGTCTTCTGCTGTGAGCGCCTTTCCCTTTTCGGCTTTCTCGTCGGCTTTGGCCAGTTCAACGGTCAGCTTCGTGTCCTTGGGTTCATCGGCGGGCTGTTTTGGCTTTTCTTCCTTCACGGGCATTTCCGTGAGGTCAACCACGGGCGACTTTTCTTCTTCCACAGGTGCGTAGTCATCATCCTCCTTATTGAAAACTTTGCCAATGCCGGCATCAGGGGTTTCCGCAGTAGAGGTGCTTTCTTCGTCTTGCGGCGTGACCACGGAGAACTTCACTTTTGACGCGAGGTATTTGACGGGGTTGAGCGACTTTCTGATGACCACGATGGTGGTTGCGCTGAGATAGGTCAGGAACGAGAGGGCCACAATCAGCAGGAGGGCGGTAAGTCCTGGAGGCCCAACAAGGTTCTCCAGCTGCTGTACACAGAAGAGTCCGTGATTGCCGCCTGCATTGAACACCTGGTCACCCATGAGGGGCGAGAGGAACTTGGCGAATGCTACCGAGCACCACACCATCACGATGGTCAGGCACAGGAAGTACTTGAGCAGGGGCACCTTGTACACCTGCATCAGCTTCAGCCCGACGAGTATGAGGAAGATGGGGATGATGAATGCCGAAAGTCCGAAGTTCACCGTGATGAGGGTGTAGGAGAGAATGGCTCCCAGCGAACCGCAATAGTTTTTGAACACCTGCTCGGTATTCATCCAATCACCGGGTCTCATGTTTTCGAGCATACTCTGGTCGGCAGCGCCTGTGGTCAGATAGGAACACATGGCGATGATGAAATAGAGTGCTAACAGAAGGGTGATGAATCCTAAGATGAAATCGGTTGTCTCGTTGCTGAATATATTCTTGATGCCGACCGCCTCGCCGATGCTTTTGGGCTTGCGTTCAGTTTTTTTCTTTGCCATATCGTGTACTTTTGATGAAATTACGTGCAAAATTAGTGGAAATAATTCAGAAACATTCATATTTTCATACTTTTTTTCTAATTTTGCAGAATCATAGCACATTTCTATGTTCAAGAAGACCATTTACAATAAATTCAAAAAAGAAGACATCACTCCGCTTCCGCAGGTTCTTTTTCCAGGAAGAATCGTTGTAATCATGTCCGAGGGCGAGGCAGAGCGGGCGGTTAACTACCTGCTGTCGCAACCGATTCTGGGCGTTGACACCGAAACTCGCCCTGCCTTCAAGCGTGGCGAGAGCCATCGTGTTTCATTATTGCAGGTTTCATCGAAGAGTATTTGCTTTTTGTTCCGCCTGAACATGATAGGGCTTACCCCTGCCATCAAGAAACTGTTGGAGAATACGCAGATACCGATGATTGGGCTCTCTTGGCACGATGACCTCCTGGCGTTGAACAAGCGCGGAGCCTTCGTTCCTGGCCGTTTCATCGACTTGCAGTCGATTGTGGGTCAGCTGGGCATTGAGGACTTGAGCCTTCAGAAGCTGTATGCGAATATCTTCGGACAGAAAATCAGCAAGCGCCAGCGTCTGACGAACTGGGATGCCGACGTGCTGTCGGAGAAACAGAAGCAGTATGCGGCCATCGACGCGTGGGCGTGCATCAACCTGTATGAGGAGATTATGCGGCTGGCTACCACAGGCAACTACCAGCTTATCATGACGGAAGAATCCTCCAATCGTGAAATAGTCAAATAGTAAAAAAAATAGTCAAATAAACAAATGTACAAGAGCATATATCTCAAGAAGGGAAAAGAGGAGTCGCTGAAGCGTTTCCACCCGTGGATTTTCTCTGGTGCCATCCAGCATCTCGACAAGGGTATCGAGGAGGGCGAGGTGGTACGTGTGATGACCGCCTCAGGCGAGTTCATCGCTGTGGGACATTATCAGATTGGTTCTATTGCCGTGCGGGTGCTTTCGTTCTCAGATGTGGAGATCGACCACCAGTTCTGGTGTAGCAGGCTTCGTTCAGCGTTGAACATGCGCACCTCGATAGGCATTGCCGACAATCGGAACAACAACACTTACCGACTGGTTCACGGCGAGGGCGACAACCTGCCAGGACTCGTCATTGACTGCTATGGCCCTACGGCCGTCATGCAGGCGCATAGTGTGGGTATGCACATAGAGCGGAATGCCGTGGGCAGGGCTTTACTTGAAGTGATGGGCGACCGCATCCGTCACATCTATTATAAAAGCGAGACCACGCTGCCCTTCAAGGCCGACCTGGGACAGGAGAACGGGTTCCTTTATGGCGGCGACGACAACAACGTGGCCACAGAGAACGGACTTCGATTCTATGTTGACTGGCTGAGGGGGCAGAAGACGGGCTTCTTCGTTGACCAGCGCGAGAACAGGGCACTCCTGGAACAATATGCCCAGGGGAAGAGCGTGCTGAACATGTTCTGCTATACGGGCGGCTTCTCTGTGTATGCCATGCGTGGGCAGGCAAAGCTCGTGCATTCCGTTGACAGTAGCGCGAAGGCCATAGAACTGACGAAGAAGAACGTGGAGCTGAACTTCCCTGGCGACAACCGCCACCAGGCCTTCTGCGAGGATGCTTTCAGATACTTGGATTCCAATAGCCAGAAGTATGACCTGATTATTCTCGACCCGCCGGCTTTTGCCAAGCACCGTGCGGCTCTGCATAATGCACTGAAGGGTTATACGCGGTTGAACGTAAAGGGGTTCGAGGCCATCAAGCAGGGTGGGGTGCTGTTCACCTTCAGCTGCTCGCAGGTGGTGACGAAGGACCACTTCCGCAATGCTATCTTCACGGCTGCCGCACAAGCGGGTAGAAAGGTTCGCATCCTACACCAGCTCCATCAGCCTGCCGACCACCCCATCAACATCTATCACCCCGAGGGCGAATACCTGAAGGGGCTTGTTCTCTACGTGGAATGATGCCAACCGACGTTGCACAACAGCTTGAGCAAAGGGTAGGAGCGTTCATCGCCCTTCACCACCTGCTTCGCCACGATGAGAAATATCTTGTGGCTCTTTCAGGTGGAGCTGATAGTGTTGCCATGATGCTCATTCTCAAGCGTTTGCAGTTTAACATTGAAGCAATACATTGCAACTTCAACCTTCGCGGAGCTGAGTCTCAGCGCGATGAGGAATTCTGTGCGCGCCTATGCAACGTCCATCAGATTGCCTTCCACCGTGTTCATTTCAACACCCGCGACTATGCCCAACTGCACGGACAGAGCATCGAGATGGCGGCCCGTGAGCTGCGCTACCGATATTTCGAGCAGCTTCGCCTCGACATCGGTGCTGCCGACATCTGTGTGGCTCACCACCAGGATGACAGCGTTGAGACCATTCTGATGAACCTGGTCAGAGGAACGGGTATGAGAGGACTGACGGGCATTCGTCCGCGCCATGGTCACGTGGTACGCCCGATGCTGTGTCTCAGCCGAGCAGAGATACTCAAATTCTTAGATTCCATCGTCGATTTGGAAACGGGACGCAGCGGGCAGGGCTATGTCACGGACAGCTCGAACCTGGTGGATGATGTGGTGCGCAACAAAATCCGCCTTCGCGTGGTTCCCCTGTTACAGGAAATCAATCCGTCGTTTTCGCAGTCGGTGATCGGGATGGCCAACCGCCTTGCCGACAGCGAGCGGGTGGTGGAGTCCTCTGTCGGGCAGGCCATTCAGCGGGCCACGCTGCGCAAGCAGGTGTACAGCCTCCGTGTGATTTCCCAAGAGCCTTCCCCCGAGCTGGTTCTTTTCCGTCTGTTGTCGGGCTTTGGCTTTTCGTCATCGCAGATTCTGGATGTGGCCCATCGGCTGAGTGCCGCTGCTCCTGGCACTTACTGGGAGAGCGCGTCGCACGTAGCTTCCATCGACCGTGAAGAGCTTGTGGTGTTTGGCCGCGACGATGAAATGGTGAAAACCAATGGACGGCGGTTGCTGGTTCCCGAAGTCGGAATCTATGTGTTTTCCCCCTCGCGGCGTTTCCGGATCTCGATGAAACCTTATCAATCGGCTGCCGACATCTCGCGCCAGGCTTCCGAGGCCACGTTAGATGCCGACCTGGTGAAGTGGCCGCTTTGTGTGAGGCACATGGAGCGTGGCGACCGCTTCGTACCCTTCGGCATGAGGGGGAGCAAGCTGGTGAGCGACTACCTGACGGACCGAAAGCGCAATCTCTACGAGAAGCGTTCGCAACTGGTGGTTGCCGACGGCAACGGAGAAATCCTTTGGCTTGTGGGCGAGCGTACCGACAACCGCTTCCGTGTGACGGAATCAACGCGCCAGCTGCTCAGCATCGATTTCCTGAGTTAGCAAGCTCAACAGAATTTCTCATTTCTACTTGAACTTCACCTGCTGGAATCCCACGAGGCGGTCAGTTCTTTCGCCCACCCCGCGGTAGTAAACGAGGGCCTGGTAGCTGTTCTCTGTTTGGAAGAAGCTGCCCTCCGATGCCAGAGGCACCACGTCGCCCGTGTCCGTCATCATGAGGTACTGATAGGAGTAGTACCCCAGTTTCAGGCTCAGCACCGTGTGGTAGCATTCCTCCAGCTCATCATATTCCATCTTGTAGCGCGGCGTGAACTGGTCATTCGTCCATGTGCCGTTCAGATAGACGTCGCCCGCCTGTCGGGGAAGCTTCAGCGTGAAATGCACAAGCACATATTCCGATGTGCGGTCGTTCTCGTAGTTGTCGTTGTTACGGATGTAGAAGGCTCCGTTGGCATCTTCGTCGTAGAGGTAGTTCAATCGCGGCTCTGCCGGCCACAGATAGGCGTGATAGGCCGCTCCGTCCCATTCTATCGCCTCAATGCCCAATCCTGGGTCGTGAACGTCGAGTATCTCGAATTTCCTGTATTCATTACCTCCGAAGAAGATGAGGTCTCTTTCGTGCTCCCACCTCAGTCCGTCGCCCATGATGAACTGAGGCTTGCTGAGTACGCGTGCGTTGTCCCACCGTCCGTTTTGCAGCACCACGGTCTTGATTTGCTGTGAGTAGTCGGGCACTCTCACGCCGGCATAGTTCACGCTCAGTCCCACCTGCTGATAGGTGCTGTTGATGCCCGCGTCGGTGTTGGTGTTCACCTGGAGCATCACGCCCATGAGTGGTTCCACCACCATGAAACACACGCGCAGCACCTCCTCGTTGTCGTTGTTCTCGTCGTAGATGGTCACTCGGTAGTTGCCGCTCAGCTTCAGGCGGCAGTTCTCGTTGGGAATGGTCAGCCGGTAATGCGTGTAGAGCACATTCGTGTTGATGGATTCCGTCAGGTTGTCGAGCGAGATGCCGTCGGCAAATCCCTGCACGTAATCGCTTGTGAAGAGCGACTCCGACGTGCTCCAGTCGGCTTCGCAATGCTCCACCTTATACACATAGCGGTGGTACTCGTGCGTGAGGTCATCGAAAGAGATGTTGATGCGCTTGCTGTCGTGCAGCTTGATAACCGGCATCGAGAGCCATTCGGTTCCTGCCACTACCTGCACGGAGGAGATCCTGCTGTTGAGAATCTCGTTGCGCTGAGCTGTAGCATGAGTACAGAAGAGGCACGCGGCGATGAGGGTGATAATACTTTTCATGGCGGTAAAGGTAAGAAGAAAATTTCGGAAACACAAAAAATATCTTCAAAAACATTTGGTGGTTTACGAAAAAACCTATATCTTTGCATCCGCTTTTCGCCGATATGGCTCAGTTGGTAGAGCAACGCATTCGTAATGCGTGGGTCCCCGGTTCGAGTCCGGGTATCGGCTCCAAGGCGAAAGAAATCTCCCCTTTCTTTTTTTTTGCGGCAGTAGCTCAGTTGGTAGAGCATCAGCTTCCCAAGCTGAGGGTCGCGGGTTCGAGCCCCGTTTGCCGCT
>JAFSWU010000182.1 GCA_017444365.1 Prevotella sp. | reverse complement strand
TTTGGAACTGATATTACAAAGTATAAACTTGATAAAGAGTAAAAACAAATGAGACATAATAAGAAATTCAACCATCTGGGCCGTACTGCAGACCATCGTCGTGCCATGCTTGCCAACATGGCCATCTCGCTGATCATGCACAAAAGAATCACTACGACCCTCGCAAAGGCAAAGGCTCTGAAGAAATATGTAGAGCCCCTGATCACTCGCTGTAAGGACGACAGCACCCATTCACGCCGTGTAGTATTCAGCTACCTGCAGAACAAGGAAGTCATGAAGGAACTCTTCGGCCCCGTTGCTCAGAAGGTAGGCGACCGTCCCGGTGGCTACACCCGTATCATCAAGCTTGGTCTGCGTCAGGGCGACGGTGCCCCCATCGCTTTCATCGAGCTCGTTGATTTCGATGAGAACATGGCTAAGGCTCCCAAGGCTGGTAAGAAGACCCGTCGTAGCCGCAAGGCTGCTCCCAAGGCTGAAGAGGCTGTTGCTGAAACACCCGCAGAGGAAGCACCTGCAGCAGAGGAAAAGGCTGAATAAGCCAAGGCTGAATCTATCTCATAGAATCATATTAAAAGAGACGTGCCATTCATTTGACACGTCTCTTTTTTGTGTTCGGGTGAGTACTTGGATTATAATAACGCTGGGAGCTCGAAAAGGCGGGTGCCGTTGGAGCCCTTGATGAGGATGTACTGTCCCTGGGGCTGTTCTTCGGCAATAGCGGCTTTCACCTCTTCAACATCATGGAACTTGCGGTAGTGGCATTTGATGTCGGCGTATGCATCGCCAACGAGCCATACGCTATCGAAGCGGCATTGTTTCAACAGCTTCACCACATGTCCGTGTTCCTCACGGCTGCTGTCGCCCAGCTCGCGCATCTCGCCGATGATGGCCATCTTTGGAGATACCTGCATATCGCGGAAGTTCAGTAAAGCAGCTTCCATCGATGTGGGATTGGCATTGTAGGCATCGACGATGAGATGGTTATGCTCCGTTGTGGTGAGCTGTGAGCGGTTGTTGGTGGGTTGGTAGTCAGCCAATGCCCGACAGATGTCGCTGGGATCCACGGCAAACTGCAGCCCTATGGTGATGGCTGCCAGCATATTGTCGATGTTGTAGGCACCGATGAGGTGTGTGCTGACCTCATACCACAGAGGCTCTGATTGCCGATCTTCAAGGTCGAGTCCCGACTCGCGCCAGCGGAAACGCAGGAATGGGTCGCAGGCAATCACCTCGCCACAGACACATCCTTCGGCATTCTCGAGGTTTGTGCTATAGGGCGACACCCATGCCGTGTCGGGCAGCATGCTCACTAAGTGCTCGTTGTCGGCGTTGATGAAGATCACGCTTTCTTCGCGGGTGGCCAGAAACTGATAGAGCTCGCCTTTGGTCTGACAGACTCCTTTGAACGAACCGAAGCCCTGTAGGTGGGCCTTCCCCACGTTGGTAATGAGTCCGCAGGTGGGCTCTGCTGTCTCTGCCAGTGTCTTGATGTCGCCTGGATGACTGGCTCCCATCTCGATGATCGCAATCTCATGAGTGTCATTTAGGCGGAAGAGCGTCTTCGGCACCCCCACGTCATTGTTGAAATTCCCCTCCGTAGCCAGTACGTTGTATTTGGTCTGCAGCACAGCGCACACCAGTTCCTTAGTCGTCGTCTTGCCGTTGGTGCCGGTGATGCCGATGACGGGAATCTGGAATCGGCGACGATGTTCACGCGCCAGATCCTTATAAGTCTGCAAGCAGTCGGATACGTAGATGAGGGATGAAGGATGAGGGATGAAGGATGAAGAGGCGAGCGACTGCTCAACCGCCTCACGGTCATCGACAATGGCATAGGCGCATCCTTTCTCCAATGCCTGCACAGCGAAGCGGTTGCCGTTGAACGAGTCACCCTTTAACGCCAGGAAGATACTCCCCTCTGGACAGTTGCGACTGTCGGTGGTGATGCAGGGGTGCTCCTCATATAATTTGTAAAGTTCTTGTATTTCCATTGCTATTCTATGTTTATGGGTGCAAAATTACAGAAAATTCTTTGTTTATGGAGTTGTTTTCGCGAAAAAAACATTATCTTTGCATCATCATTGATATGGAGAACGTGGAACGTGAACATAGCGTGAACATCAGGGGCAGGCTTATTGAATTGAAGCGGCCTATCGTGATGGGAATTCTTAATGTGACCCCCGACTCTTTCTATGCCGCAAGCCGTAAGCAGACGGAGCAGGAAATTGCCGAGAGAGCCCGTGAGATTGTACGCGATGGCGGTAGCATCATCGATATCGGTGCCTGTTCTACCCGTCCAGGCGCAGGGGCGGTGAGCCAGAATGAGGAGGCAGAACGTCTTCGGGTGGCTCTCGCCGTCATCAGACAAGTCCTGCCGGATGCGATGATCAGTGTTGACACGTTCCGACCGGAGGTTGCCCGTCGCTGCATCGAAGAATGGGGTGCCGACATCATCAACGACGTTGGGTCTCTGCCTTCTGTAACGACAGCCGAGGAACGCCACGAGCTGATGAATGCTGAGATGAGTCGTCGCGATGAGATGTTCCACCTGGTAGCCGAACAGCAGGTGCCTTACATCCTCATGTCGTCGCAACCCGATGCAGAGAGCATGCTCATAGAATGGGCAGAACAACTCAGCCGGCTTCGTGCATGGGGTGCCAAGGACATCATTCTTGACCCGGGCTTCGGCTTCGGTAAGACTACGGAGCAGAACCACCAATTGCTGCGCGACCTGCGGAAGCTCACTGTTGCCGGCTGTCCGCTGCTGGTGGGTGTCTCGCGCAAGAGCATGATTTGGAAGCGGCTGGGCATCACACCCGAACAGTCACTGAACGGTACTACCATCCTTCATACGCTTGCTGTGGAACGAGGAGCCTCCATCCTGCGTGTCCACGATGTAAGAGAAGCGGTAGAAGTGGTGAAACTTGTAGAAGAAGAATTTAAGAAGTGAAATAAATATCAACTGCTGTGCCATTTGAAGTAGGAATCAAGGACATCATCGACATCGTGCTCGTTGCACTGATGCTCTATTATATCTATCGCGTGATGCACGAGAGCCGCTCGCTCAACGTGTTCGTGGGCATCATGGTGTTCATCCTGATCTGGCTTACCGTGAGTCAGGTGCTCGAGATGCGACTCATGGGCTCTATTCTCGACAAGCTGGTCAGCGTGGGTGTGATAGGTCTTATCGTTCTTTTCCAAGAGGAGATTCGCAAGTTCCTCTATACGCTGGGAGCCCACCAGCAATTCAAGCCCTTCATGAAGTACTTCACCTCGGCAAACACCCATGCCAAGGAAGAAGACAAGGAAACCATCATGCCCATCGTGATGGCCTGCATGAATCTGGCACGCGGCAAGGTGGGAGCCCTCATCGTCATTGAACGAAGCACGCCTTTGGACGACATCGTTGATACGGGCGACAAGATAGATGCGGCCATCAACCAGCGCCTCATCGAGAACATCTTCTTCAAGAACTCACCCTTGCACGACGGTGCCATGATCATCTCCAAGAAGCGCATCAAGGCTGCCGGCTGCATCCTGCCCGTGAGTCACAACCTCGACATTCCCAAGGAACTGGGATTGCGCCACCGTGCTGCGATGGGCATCTCGCAGGAGAGCGACGCCATTGCCATCGTGGTCAGTGAGGAGACGGGCCGCATTGCCATCGCCAACACGGGTGAGTTCCGCCTACGCCTGTCGGCAGAAGAGTTAGAGAGTATCCTTGCCAAGGAAATAACGAAATAAACACTACATCGAAAAATAATCATTTAAGCATACGCTGATATGAAAAAGAGTTTTTTACTTACCTTTGCCTTTTTAGCCTGCTCTTTGCTATTGGCTTCCGCACAGGAGAGCAAGTTTGTGGGAATCTGGACAAGAGCCGGTGTTACAGGAACGGAACACCCGTGCAAGATGTTCACAGCCGACGGTCGGCTTTATGCCTTCTACGCCTTTGATGACGGGAGACCCGCCGCCACATGGTTTCTTGGCAATTATGAGATACTCAACGAGAATACTTTCGAGGAGCAGCTCTTCTTCCACAGTTCCGTACAATGGCAGAAAAACCTGAAACAGAAGTTCCAGTTTGATGACGATGACCATATGACATCATCCTTCATCAATCTGCAGGCTAACGGCCAAGCTCCTCTTCAAACGGAGCAGTGGGTGCGTGTCAAGGAGGGGGTATGTTTTTTGCCCGAACCCGATGCGGAAACTTGGCAACAGCTGAAGCAGGACGCACTGGTTCAGTTTGGTCGAGTACCGGCATCAGGACAGACCGCCGCGCAGATGGCAGACTCGCTCTATCAGGCCAGCCAAGAAGCCAAGAACTCCCGGAAGCTCGACGAGGCACTGAATGATTTGATCATCCGAGCCGAGTTGGACACGACGAACATTGCATGGCAGAAAGACGTTCAGAACTTTCTTTATGACCTGGGTGCCCTTCTTCCTATTGGTGCCAAATATGCTCGTCGCGTAGCATTCATTGCCGGTGAGGAGAATGCCGCTACCGACCCCGACGTTTATAGGGCCTACGAATTGCTCACACGTATTTATCTTGCTGTGCAGGAGTCGGCAGGAGCCGATTCAAGTCTGAAGCATCTCATAGATATTGATCAGGCCAATGGTAAGCCTACCGATGCAGGAACTGCTTACAAGTGGTTGATGAGAGGAGTTGCCAATTCCGGACAGCAAAAGTTCGCAGAGGCATACGACTATGCCATGAAAGCAGCCGGAATCCTCATGGACACGCAGACAGACAATCCCGCTTTCCTGTCCGACTGCTACATGGTAGCAATGATGGCGGCTATGAATGGACAGAAAAGAGCCGATGCCATTGCAACGGCCAAGACCCTCATCACCCTGTGCGCTGATAATGAGCAGCTCAAGTCCAAAAAGGAGACAGCCGCTGGTATCATATCTGCCTGCTATGCAAAGATGATTGAACAAAATGAGCCCAACGCCCAAAAGGAGTATGAGGAATTCATGAAGGACAAGCTTTTTGTTGTGATTTTCGGGAACAGCCAGTCTGAAGTGCCTGATGCTCAGAACTTGAAAGGTGAGTATTATCTGATGAAGTATATGAACTGGCACTTCAATTCGACAATTCCTCTTGATTTGGACGTTACTCGTACGGAAACAATGGAAATGGTCTTGTGGAAAGACGGTGTCTATACCACCCTGACCATACCGGTTGATGCAAAGCATATCGGTGCAGAGTTCTTTGTCAGAACAGTAGGCAAGGACTTCAAGCAGCAGATGGCCAAGAGCTGGAAAACAGAACTTAAGCAGCAGAAGAAATAATAAATACTAATCCAAATAGCCATTTTCTAACAATTCAAATACTTTCAAACTATGGATTTATTACAACAGATTGTTGCGCGTGCTAAGGCAAACAAGCAGCGCATCGTGCTTCCTGAGGCTCTTGAGGAGCGCACACTGACAGCAGCCGACAAGGTGCTGGCAGACGACATTGCCGACATCGTTCTCATCGGTGCTTCGGCTGAGATTCACGCCCTGGCCGACAAGCTCGGACTGACCCACATCGACAAGGCCACCATCATCGACCCTGAGAACAACCCCAAGAGTGAGGAATATGCTGCCCTGTTGGCTGAGCTCCGCAAGAAGAAGGGCATGACCATCGAGCAGGCCCGCGAGTTGGTGAAGAACCCGCTCTATCTGGGTTGTATGATTATCAAGACCGAGGGAGCTGACGGACAGATTAGCGGTGCCCTCTCTACCACTGGCGACACCCTGCGCCCCGCCCTGCAAATCATCAAGTGCGCTCCTGGCATCACCTGCGTGAGCGGTGGCATGCTACTTATCTCCAAGCAGAAGCAGTATGGTGAAGACGGTGTGCTCGTTGTCGGTGACGTTGCTGTTACCCCGATGCCCGATGCCGACCAGTTGGCTCAGATTGCCGTCTGCACGGCACAGACCGCCAAGAGCGTAGCCGGTTTTGCCGATCCGCGCGTGGCCATGTTGAGCTTCTCTACCAAGGGCAGTGCTTCTCACGAGGTGGTCGATAAGGTGATCGAGGCTACACGCCTGGCCCAGGAAAAGGCTCCCGAACTGAAGATTGACGGCGAGCTGCAGGCTGATGCCGCCCTCGTTCCCTCTGTAGGCGAGAAGAAGGCTCCCGGAAGCAGCATCGCAGGACATGCCAACGTGCTGGTGTTCCCCAACCTGGAGGTGGGCAACATTGGCTACAAGCTGGTACAGCGACTGGGCGACGCCATTGCCATCGGTCCGATTCTGCAGGGTATCGCACGCCCCGTGAACGACCTGAGCCGCGGCTGCTCGGTTGACGACATCTACTACATGGTTGCCATCACCGCTTGTCAGGCAATGGACGCGAAGAAGTGATTGACC
>JAFSWU010000181.1 GCA_017444365.1 Prevotella sp. | reverse complement strand
GCAGAAAGAGGCACTTGCCAATGTTCCTGCTGCCAGATAGTTCTGATAACCGACATTGTACATACCAAACAGCATGGCAGGCATCAGGGCAATCACCACGATAGACATGATACGCTTGGAGTCGATGGCATCATGGATGTGAGTTCCGCTCTTTGCCGTCGTGTTCGGCACGTAGAGGAATGTCTCAAAGCCGTCGAAAACGCTCTGGAAGGCATGCAGCTTCCCGCCCTTCTCGAAGTTCGGCTTAATCTGGTCAATATACTTTCTTAGTGACATTACGCATTCTCCTTTCTGAGGATGTCGAGACCCTCTCTAACGATTTTCTGAAGTTCAAGCTTCGATGAATCGACAAACTCTGCCAAGGCGAAGTCCTCGGGACTAACCTCGTAGATACCCAATTGCTCCTGTTTGTCAATATCACCGGCAATGATAGCCTTGATAAGGTATTCGCCATAGATGTCCATCGGCAGAACACGGTCGTACTCACCGCTCATAATCATGTGGCGCTCGCCACCCTTCACACGTGCATCCAGCGCATACTCCTTCTTGCCACAAAGCCAAGAGAAATAGCTGCGGCTGACGGAGAACTGCTTGAAGCGAGGCATAATCCAGCCAAAAATCTCATCGGCATGGTCGCCCTCGGGAATAGCTGTGATCTCGGAGGTGTGACCACCCACGTAGCCCGCCTTCGTTGTCTGAACACCTGTCAGCGGATTACCGTTGATGAGACGTACCGACTCCGCTTCACCCAAAGCATCCACCTGCGGGATTGCAGCAAGAGGCGTACCCACCAATGCGTCAACGTATGCAGGAGCGGCAATCTCGCTTCCTGCAACGGCAATGGTACGGGTGAGGTTCACCTTTCCCGTGTTGAACAGCCGACCGAAGAAGATGACCGCCGTCGGATCTACCGTCCATACGACCTCGCCTTTGTTCACGGGGTCAAGATGGTTCACCTGCACACCCACATTTCCTGCAGGACAGGGACCGTCGAAGACATTCACCTCGACATCCTTGGCTTGCAGCAAGGCAGCAGAGCTCTGCTGGGCACCTACGCCCAGATAGGTCTTCGCCATCTTGGAAAGAGCGGTCAAACCTGTCTGGAAGTCTTTCTCCTGACCTTTCAGCTCAAACTCGAAGTCACCTGCCAACGGCATGTCGCGCAGGGCAGAGACAAAGATAGCCTTCGGAGCGTCGGAAGGGTTGGCAACAACGGCATAAGGCAACTGGTTGATATAACCAAACAAACCTGCCTTCAAGAGGGCTGCCTTCACCTGCTCGCCTTTCAGAGAGGTGACATCGCTTGTGCCAAAATCCACAAACTGCTGCTTGTCGTCAGCTTTCACCTTCACGCACAGCACCTTGCGACGCTCGCCACGCTCTACAGCAGTCACCACACCACTTACGGGCGAGGCGAAAAGAACCTCGGGATGGTTTTTGTCAACGAACAAAGCATCCCCAGCCTGAACCTTGTCACCTTCCCTTACCACAACCTTAGGAGTAACGCCAGTGAAAGCGCTTGGTACAAGTGCATACTCTTCGCACTTGGCAACGCTCACTTTTTTCTCCTCGGCACGGCCTTGAAGATGAATGTCCAAGCCTTTACGTAACTTGATCACATTTGTCATAACTAATTTATCTGTTAAAAATTCAATGCGCTATATAAAAATGATGAATGCATGATGCAATTTCTTCAAACTTCACGCTTATAAGCCGCAAATTTACAGAAAAAAAGCCATTTAAGGAAAATTTTTGGCTGATTTATTACTTTTTCCATTCATTTTCTTTAATTTTGCGTGCGTATTGAAGAAAATAAAGCACATCATCAATAGTATCGTATGGACCCTGATAACGATTCATGCGGTCATTTTCATATTGTTGCGAATACCAACAATACAGAACTTGTTGGGTTCTGAGACAGCCAGCCTGCTCGAAAAAGAACTGGGAACAAAGGTGAAAGTGGGACGCATAGATCTGGGATTTCTCAACCGAATCATTATCGACAATGTCCAGCTGTATGACCAGCAGAACAAGCTGATGTTTAGTGCCACACGCCTTTCTGCCAAGCCAAGCCTCACAGAACTGTTCAACGGGCGCATCGCCATCACTTCCGCACAGCTGTTCGGCATGAAAGCCAACCTCACGCAAGCCAATGCCGAAGCCAAGCCGAACTTTCAATACATCATAGACTGCCTGTCATCAACAGATGAAACAGAGAATACACCTCTTGACCTCCGCATCAGTTCGCTCATCATCCGACACGGCAGCATCAACTTCGACCGCAAAGATATTGCACCGGAATACGGGAAGCTTTCGCCCTACCACTTACACGCAAACAACATCAGCGCCCACATCGTCCTCAACAGGTTGACTGATGACTCGCTCAACCTGAACATCAAACGACTCTCATTGAAGGAAAGCTCAGGGCTGCAACTCAAAAAGCTTTCATTGAAGGTGATTGCCAACAAGCAGGGTGCAACAGTCTCGGACTTTACATTAGAACTTCCGGCAACAGAGCTTGTTGCCAATGAAGTAAAGGCAACATACCGTTTCAAAAACGAGCAATTCGATCCCTTATCCATCAAGTTCAATGGAAAAATCAACGAATCAAGGATAACCCCTTCTGACTTAAGTTGTTTCCTACAAGAATTAAAAGACTTCAAAAATCATATTTTTATTCGTTCATCCTTTGCTGGAACAAATAATAGCATCCACATATCTACGCTGAACATCGGCTCGGCAAAGAAGAGCATTTCGTTGACCGCCAGCGGCTCTGTCAACCAGTGGGACAACAATCCTCAATGGACGGCATCCATCCAGAATCTCCACCTTAGTGCCGAGGGTATAGAGTTTGTGGCCAGCAACATGGGAAAACGCTTCAATTTGCCTGCAGAAGTTGTGAGATTAGGTAACATCAACTACCAGGGTACCATTGGCGGAAACACTCATGACTTAACAGCGAAAGGTATTCTGAAAACCGATGCCGGACAAGTGACGCTATCCTTCGGGAAACACGAACATCAATTCAGCGGGCAAGTAGAAACAACCTCTTTCGACCTCGGACAGTTGCTTGATGACAAAATGTTGGGCACCCTCGCAACAAGGGTTAATGTCAAAGGAGCTTTTACCAAAGAGCAGTCGGGCTTGCCTAATATGACAATTAAAGGAAATGTTTCCCAACTGGAATATAACTCATATATTTACAATGACATAACAATCGATGGCGTTTATAATAATAAAGCTTTCGACGGACTGTTTCAGATAAACGATCCAAACGCAACCATCACACTTAACGGTAAGCTTGATGTTTCGGAACAGACGCCACAAGCCAAGCTCATAGCCAACATTGAGAAACTGGACCCCGAGAAGCTGCATCTGTCTGACAAATGGCCAAACACCAAGTTCCGATTCAATATAGATGCCGACTTTACCGGCGCAGACATCAATTCAGGCAACGGGACGCTGGCTGTCACAGATTTCGTCATGGAACAGGCCAATACACAAATTCAGTCGGACGACAGCACACTCGTGAATTCAGAACAGCCCATCTACGAGATGCGCTCCCTATTCATAGAAGCCCAAAACAATCGGGAACTCCACCTGCTGACCCTGAACAGCGATTTTGCCAACCTGCGACTACTGGGCCGCTTCGACTATCAAACGCTGATAAAGAGCATCACAAACCTCATTGCCGACAAAATCCCCACCTTGCCTGGTCTTCCGGCAATGACCTCAGAACATCACAACAACTTCACCATCAAGGGAAGCGTCACTCGCTCCGATTGGATGAAAGCCTTGCTGAACGTACCACTCGAAATAGAGTCGCCACTCAACATTGATGCAACCATCAACGACAACCAGCACAGCATTGATTTGAATGTTGACATCCCCTCATTCACATACAGCGGAGACAAATACAGAAATGCCAACATCAGCATCAAGACACCCAACGACACCCTCCTAACTGTTGTACATGTAGATAGGCTACAGTCCGACGGCAACAACTTCTCATGGGACATCGCATCCCATGCTGCCGACAACCGTCTCTCCGTCCTCCTGTCGTTCAACGATCATCATGGCCACCCCTTTATGGGAAGCCTGAACGCTGAGACCCAGTTCCAGAAGAACGCAGAAGGAGAAGCTACAGCACACATCAACATTCGCCCCTCTACCATTTCCGTCAGCGACACCGTGTGGACGGTACGCCCCTGTCAGATTATTTATGGTAAGAATTCGCTTGATGTAGATAACTTTCTCATCACCAGTAACGATGACCAACACATCTCCATCCACGGAAAAGGCACAAGAAACCAAAACGACTCGCTGACCCTCGACCTGAGAAACGTCAACGTCAGATACCTGCTCGACCTGGTTAACTTCCATTCTGTCGATTTCGATGGACGAGCCACCGGTCGCGCCTATGTCTCAGGCCTCTTCAACAAGCCCGAGGCAAATGCCGACCTCTATGTCAGGGATTTCCGTTTCCAAAGCGGAAGGATGGGCATACTGACGGTCAACGCCCATCTGGACAACACCACAGAGCAAATCAATCTGGATGCTCTGGCGGCCGATGAAGACGGAAGAGAGACTCTTGTGAAAGGATTCGTATCGCCCTGGCGTAACGAGATAGACCTCGCCATCGGAGCACGAGGCACACGAGGGGAGTTTCTGGAAAGCTTTTGTGGCAGTTTCATGCGAAATGTGGACATGAACATCGTGGGCGACCTGCGCCTGCACGGTCCCTTGGATGCCATCAATCTCACAGGAGCAGCCCGAGCAACCGGTTCACTCGCCATCAAGCCCCTCAACACCACCTACCACATGCAGGACTTGGCCATACGGCTCATACCCAACGAAATCCTATTTGAGAACGACACCATCTCCGACCGCAACGGAAACATCGGCATCATCAATGGAGCCCTCCACCACAAGAACCTCACCCGCCTGACCTACGACATCGGCGTGGAGGCAAGAAACCTGCTTTCTTACGACTACCCGAACTTCGGCGACGGAACCATTTGCGGAACCGTTTGTGCCACAGGCGAGTGCAACATACGGGGACGTAGCGGTGAAGTGGTCATCGACATCAACGTCACCCCCAACAACGGCACCGTCTTCTCCTACAATGCCGCCAGCCCTGACGCTCTTCGCTCACAGGAGTTCATCCATTGGGTTCAGTCTTCACAAAAAGCTATTTCTGACAGCATCGCCAACGAGCAGCTACAAGCTGAAACGAAGCACTTCCCCACCCTGCTCTCCCTTCCCGAAGACATCCCCACCGACATCCGCATGAACCTGCTCATCAACGCCACGCCCGATGCAACGCTACGAGTGGTGATGGACAATGAGACAGGCGACTGCATCGCGCTGAACGGAAGCGGTGTGCTGCGTGCCACCTTCTATAACAAAGGAACCTTCGACATGTTCGGCACCTACAACGTAGATCACGGCTCTTATAAGATGACCATCCAGAACGTCATCAAGAAAGACTTCGACTTCGTGCGAGGAGGAAGCATCGTCTTCGGCGGAGACCCTTACAACGCCGTGCTTAATCTGCAGGCACAATATGCCGTGAACGGTGTGAGCCTCAGCGACCTACAAATCGGCCGTTCCTTTGCGTCGAACAACATCCGTGTGAACTGTCTGATGAACATCAGCGGTACCCCCTACTCCCCCCACATCGACTTTGACCTCGACATGCCCACCGTCGATAGCAACGCCAAGCAAATGGTATTCAGCCTCATCAATTCTGAGGAAGAGATGAACCAACAGGTTCTCTATCTTTTGGCTGTAGGACGTTTCTATGCCCCCAGTAACAACAATGCTGCAGCTGAGGGCGAAAATCAACAAAGCCAAACGAGCCTTGCTATGCAGAGCATCCTAAGCGGAGCCTTGAGCCAGCAGTTGAGCAACATCATCGGAAGTATGGCCAACAGCAGCAAGTGGAGCGTGGGAGCTAACATCTCAACAGGCGCAGAAGGATTCTACAACGCCGAGTACGAAGGTTTGCTCACCGGACGCCTACTCAACAATCGCCTGCTCATCAACGGAGAGATTGGCTATCGCGACAATGTAAACACCCCCGACAACTCAAGTTTCATCGGCGATTTTGACGTGCGTTACTTACTCCGCCCCAGTGGAAGTCTTGCCGTGAAGGTTTACAACCAGACCAACGACCGCTATTTCACCCGCAACTCGCTCACCACGCAGGGCTTAGGTATCATCATGAAAAAAGACTTCAACGGTTTCCACGACCTCTTCGGCCTGAAAAAGAAAAACCGCAAGAAGGTCACGAAGCCGTCAAACAAGAAACAGAAAGCACCTTAGTGTTCAGATGTTACTTTCTGCGTTTCAAATCCTTAGCCACCCAGAGCACCCATTCATCGATATTGTCGGTGAGCTGCTTGGGATAGTCAAGTGGAATGACCACATCGGGTTTGTGGCCAGGATTCTTCTCCTTGCACAACTTCTCAAAGATGTCATCAACAGTCATCGGACATACCAGCAAGCTGCCTTCGCACATCAGCCACGTAAACAGCATGCTGATATGGTCGCTGCCGCCCCCGTTGCCACGAAGGTCGAGGATAAGGCAGCCCGACTGCTTGAACTCTTCCTCTTTCTTCAGCATCCATTCGTAGGTCTGCACATCGCCCATGCACGACGGCAGGCGGAGCAGATAGGTCTCATCATCAACCTTGCAGCCTACAGGTTCAGGGGCATATCGGGCTGGTTGCCGTAAGTATTTACGAAGCCGTCTGCCATGAAGCGTGAAATATCCTTCGTCATCTGAGGCACATCTGTGCCGAATACCTCCTGCATATTCTGAGGCAGGCCGCAGCGGTCCCATATTGTGACCGTCGGACGGCCCTTGCTGTCGTTAGTGGTTATGGAGATGGTCTCTTTTAAGTAATCTGTTTTGCTTTGTTTTCGAGTGCAAAAGTACAAAAATTATCATATCAAAAGAAATTTCTTGACGAGTTTCATAGACCATTATTTGTATATTTCAAGAAAAAGCAGTAACTTTGCACCTTAATATAACAAGGTAAACAGATCATTAAATATCAACATTGTGGCTGAAACAAAGTATATCTTCGTGACAGGAGGTGTGGTTTCCTCACTTGGAAAAGGCATCATCTCGTCATCTATCGGTAAGCTCTTGCAGGCAAGAGGTTACAACATTACCATCCAAAAATTCGACCCGTACATCAACATCGACCCAGGTACGCTAAACCCCTATGAGCACGGCGAATGCTACGTGACGGTGGACGGTATGGAAACAGATTTGGACTTGGGACATTACGAGCGTTTTACGGGCATCCAGACGACCAAGGCAAACTCGCTGACGACGGGTCGCATCTACAAGGCCGTCATCGACAAAGAAAGGCGCGGCGACTATCTGGGCAAGACCATCCAGGTGGTTCCCCACATCACAGATGAAATCAAGCGCAACGTGAAACTGCTGGGCAAAAAGTATGGCTACGACTTCGTCATCACAGAGATTGGCGGTACTATCGGTGACATCGAGAGTGCTCCTTTCATGGAAGCCATCCGACAGCTCCGTTGGGAGATGGGGCGCAACGCCATCAACGTTCATCTAACCTACGTGCCATATCTAAGAGCTGCGGGTGAACTAAAGACGAAACCTACTCAACACTCTGTGAAGGAGCTGCAAAGTGTGGGAATTCAGCCCGATGTGCTCGTGTTGCGCACAGAGAAGCATCTGAACGAAGACATTCTCAAAAAAGTTGCATCCTTCTGTAATGTTGACCAAGATTGCGTCATCCAAAGCGAGGACATGCCGAGCATCTATGAAGTTCCCGTCAACATGCAGAATCAAGGTCTTGATGTTGCCATTCTCAAGAAATTAGGAATGCCCGTAGGTGAGAAGCCGGCCTTAGGACCTTGGCGTAGCTTTCTCGACCGCATGGGCAAGGCCACGAAGGAGGTACACATCGGGCTTGTCGGCAAGTACGACTTACAGGATGCCTATAAGAGCATTCGTGAGGGACTGATGCAGGCCGGTGTCTATAATGACTATAAAACCGTCCTGAAGTTTGTGAACTCAGAAAGCCTGACGGAGGAGAACGTCGCAGAGAAGTTGCAGGGACTTGATGGTGTGATGATTTGTCCTGGATTTGGACAGCGAGGCATCGAAGGCAAGATTGTGGCCGCACATTATACGCGAACCCATGACATACCCACCTTCGGCATCTGTCTGGGTATGCAAATGATGGTCATCGAGTTTGCCCGCAACGTCCTTGGCTACACCGGTGCCAACAGCCGTGAGATGGACGAGAAGACATCACACAACGTCATCGACATCATGGAGGAGCAAAAGAACATCACCAACATGGGTGGTACAATGCGACTCGGAGCCTATGAGTGCGTTCTCCGCCAAGGCTCTCGCGTCCTCGACATCTACAAGGAAAGTATCGTTCATGAGCGTCACCGTCACCGCTATGAGTTCAACAATAAGTACCAGCAAGAGTTTGAGCGAACAGGAATGCAATGTGTAGGACGCAACCCTGAGAGCAATCTTGTCGAGATTGTGGAGATTCCTGGCTTGAAGTGGTACATCGGAACCCAGTTTCACCCTGAATATCAGTCAACCGTATTGAAGCCCCATCCCCTATTTGTGGATTTCATTAAAACAGCAATAGAAAACAAGAAGAAATAATGGATAAGAATACTATCACAGGATTTGTGCTCATAGCACTCGTACTCATTGGATTCAGCTGGTGGTCGCAGCCATCGGAGGAAGAACAGCGTGCGGTTTTTGTCAAGGACTCCATCGAACAGGTGACACGCGAGAAAGCTGAGGCGCAAAGGAAAATGACTCAGGAGGCAAGAGCCGCTGCTAACAAGCAGAAGGTACTGGAAGATACCACAGCCCTCTTCCACAAAGCATTCCAGGGCAAGGCACAGAAAGTCGTCCTGCACAACTCAAAGCTTCAGCTCACGCTGAACTCTAAAGGAGCTGCCGTTGAGAAAGTGGTCATCAAAGGTTTCAAGGACAGCCAAGAAAACCCCAACCTGACACTCTTTGACGAGAAGGACCAAAACATTAGCTACATGCTCTCGGCCAAAGAAAGCAACATCTCCACCAGCGACCTCTTCTTCGAGCCCACAGGAGTAACCGACACCACCGTTGTCTTCACGGCTCAGGCTGGAGAAGGTAAGAACATCGTCATGACCTACTGGCTGGGACAGGACTACTTGCTGCACCTGAAGATGCAGGTGAACGGCATGGCGGGACTCTTCACACCCAACACCAAGACTATGGATGTCAACTGGAAGGACATGTGCCGACAGCAGGAGAAAGGATTCACTTTCGAGAACCGCTATGCATCGCTTACTTGGCACAAAGTGGATGGTGGAACCGACTACCTGCGCGAGACAAGCGAATATAAAGACGAACCAATTGAGGAAGACTTCGACTGGGTAGCCTTCAAAAACCAGTTCTTCTCGGCCGTGATGATTACCAAGAACGACTTCAAGTCGGGTGCTCTCGCCACATCCATCCCTCAACAGAAGGGAAGTGGATACCTGAAGGACTACGGCATCCAGATGAAAACCTTCTTCGATCCGACTGGAAACCAGCCCTCGGAGTTCGAGTTCTACTACGGCCCCAACGACTTCCACCTCCTGAAGACCGTTGAGGAGCAGAGCACCTTCGGCAAGGAACTGGAGATGCAAGACCTTGTTTATTTAGGATGGACTATCTTCCGCATCATCAATCGCTGGTTTACGCTGCCGCTGTTCGAGATGATTGCCGGCTTCGGCATCAACATGGCTATCGTGCTGATTCTTATCACCTTGATTCTCAAAGCTATCACCTATCCCCTGGTGAAG
>JAFSWU010000180.1 GCA_017444365.1 Prevotella sp. | reverse complement strand
GTAGATGACAATGGCAAGGCCTGTCATGAAGAACAGGAAGAAGACCACCCAGAACTGGCGAATGCCTCGACGTCCGCGCCAAGCCTGCCAGAAGAGTCCGATAAGACCCAGCAACAGAGGCAGACAATAGAATACGTTGTGCCCCTTGTTGGCCTTGAGGTCATCGGGCAGCTTGCTCTGGTCGCCCAGCATCATATTGTCGAAGAACGAGAAACCGGTCAGCCAGTTTCCATGCTCCAGTTCACCATGTCCCTGGATGTCGTTCTGTCGGCCGGCGAAGTTCCACATGAAGTAACGCCAATACATGAAGTTGCATTGGTAAGAGAGGAAGAAGCGGATGTTCTCCATCATGGTGGGCATCTTGACCATCATGTTCTCGCCACAGCGGTCGTAAGGAACCTGAACGCCATCAACTCCTCCCATCCAGCTCTCATAGTCCTGCGCATGACCTGAGTCGTGCATGCGGGGGAAGAGCATGTTCTGGGCATAGATATACTTATTCTTGTGGCTGACTACGAAGTAAGAGTCTTTCTCGTCTGCCGAAGCTTTCTCCTTGCGGCTGTAGATGGGTGCTCCCTCATTGAAACGAGGCTTGCACACATTGCCCTCGATGTCGAGTGCCACCTGAGAGGTGTAGGCCTGTCCGTAGAGCAAGGGGCGGTCGCCATACTGGTCACGGCTGAGATAGTTGCCCAGCGTGAAGATGTCCTCAGGCGAGTTCTGGTCCATAGGCGGGTTGGCGGAAGAACGAATCACGATGACCGCATACGAAGAGTAGCCGATCATGAGCATCAGCAGACAGAGCAGCGTGGTGTTCTTGATACGGGCTGAAATCAAGGCAACCTTCTTCTTTTCGATGGTCTTATGATAGTTGAGCACAAACCAAAGTGCCACCAACACAACGACCCCAATCACCACCGCAGACCATCCATAACCATAGAATGGTATGCCGAGCATGCCCACACTCAGGAGGAACGCCAGGTTCTGCCTGCGCTCGCTCTTGTCCTGAGCTGTTTCCCATATTGCCCATATAACAGTAGCTACGAGCAGGAAGATATAGACAATCTCGCCCGTGTTGAAGGGACAGCCCAGGGTGTTGACAAAGAACAGCTCGAACCATCCGCCCACGGTGATGATGCCAGGCACCACGCCATAGAGCACGGCAGCCACGATGACAAACGAGACTGCCAAGGCTATCAACGAGCCTTTGGCTTCGATGTTGGGGAATCGACGATAGCAGTACACCAATACGATGGCAGGGATACAGAGCAGGTTCAACAGGTGAACACCGATACTCAGTCCCGTCATATAGGCGATGAGCACTAACCAGCGGTCGCTATGAGGCTCGTCGGCGTGGTCTTCCCATTTCAGGATGAGCCAGAACACGACAGCGGTGAACGCTGAGGAGTAGGCATACACCTCACCCTCGACGGCAGAGAACCAGAACGTGTCGCTGAATGTATAAATCAGCGCACCCACCAGTCCGCTCGCCTCAATTGCGATGAGCTTAGCGGTGGTCAGCTCGCTCCAATCCTTCATGATGAGCCGCCGCGTCAAGTGCGTGATACTCCAGAAAAGGAACAAGATGGTCGTGGCCGAGAGCAATGCGCTCATCGTGTTCACCATTCTTGCCACCTGGCTGGGATCGCTGGCAAACTGCGAGAAGAGATTGGCTGTGAGCATGAAGAACGGGGCACCTGGCGGGTGACCGACCTCGAGTTTGTAGCCTGTAGAAATAAACTCCGGACAGTCCCAGAACGAGGCTGTCGGCTCAATGGTGGAACAATACACGAAGGCTGCAATGGCAAAGGCCACCCACCCCACGATGTTGTCCACGAGTCTGTACTGCTTCATTTGTATTACAAATATTTGTTTTTAGTTTCCAAAAATCATGCAAAGATAATAAAAAGGTTGGAGAACGCACAGCCATGAACGCTTTTTAACACTATATGAACAGGCTGGCACCAAAAACCAACAATAAATAGCGAAGGAACTTGCCGATGCTGATACTGGTGATAGAGATGACAACATTGGCACGCATCAAGCCGAGCATGATGGTGATGGCAGAACCCAACAGGGGCAGGAAGGCAAAGAATCCCATCCAGGCTCCGCGCCCTGCCATGAAGCGCTCCGCTCGGTCGAGGCTCTCCTTCTTCACGTGAAGGTATTTCTCAATCCAGTCCAGGCGGCCCATCCGCCCCACCCCATAGTTGAACATGCCGCCTATGACATTGCCTATCGTGCCATACACGACCAGTCCCCACGGGTCGAGTCCTGCCGCCTGCAGCCCTACCATCACAGCCTCGGAGCTGAAAGGGAAGAAGCTGCCTGCCAGAAAGGATGCTGCCAGCATGCCCCAGTAGCCATATTGGATTAAGAAAGCAATGAAAGCATCCATCTGTTGCAGAATGTTATCAAGAACGTGACCACCATGATGACGATCGTGGCAATGTTGGTGATGCGGGTTTCAGTAAGCGCAATGAAATGGGCTATCAGCGGCGATGTGACAACGATAAGCACACGCATCAACGTGTTGTAATGCTGGGGTTGCGCCAGTATGAACAATACCGTAAAGAGTCCGATGGTGATCAGCGACTCGTAGATCATGCGTGTGCGAATCTTATCCCTGTAGCTATTCCGAAGGAAATGAACCGTTCCCGTTAGCAGCAATACCACAACAAAAGCAAAACTGATGATCTGCGGCAGAGCGATCTGCGAATAATCGAACAACGGGCCCAACGAGCCAATCGTCAGACAATAGTCACCAAACTCCGACAATCGGTCGGCATAGAGGGCATAGGAGCCCACCACCCAGAAGGGGAGCAGTATGCCGAGCAGGGAGGCGCAGAAGTTTCTGAGGCTCAAGGCCAGCACATTCGCTCCCAACAGAATCCACAACAACGGCAGATAGAACAGCATCGGCACAAAGAAGATGCTTGCAATGCCTATGAAGAGGAACGAGAAGAACACCCACCCAGGTGAGAACTTGTCCTGATAGGCATTGAAGAAGAACAGGAAGGAGGCGATGAAGCACGGCTGCACGATATCACTCACGAGGTTGCCAGGGAGCGCAAACGTTGCCACTTCCTGCTGCAGACCGGCATCAGGGCCATATGCATCACGGTGAGAACCAGAAACGAACACGACACCATACGGCTATAGATGCGAATCAGGGCATTGACATTGTTCAACAACACCATCAACAGCATGGAGAGAAGCAGGCTCCCCAGCGACACCCATTGTCCTACGTCCGAGAGTCCGAAGAAGAGGAATGCCAACAGGACATACGCCACCGTGATGGGAAGCGCATACCTGCTGCCGGCTATCTTGTTCTGTATTCTCCTCGTCATCTTCTACCGCCTATACCATTAAAGGTCTTTTCCTATGTCTGAACGGAAATACTTGTCCGTAAACTGTATCTTCTGTGCTTCCTCGAAACTCTTCTTCAGGGCCTCATCCTTATTGCTTCCATAGGAAGATACGGCGATGACACGACCTCCGTTGGTCACGACTTGTCCGTCTTTCATGGCCGTTCCGCTATGGAACACGATGCTTCCCTCGACATCTCCGATGCCACTGATGGGATAGCCTTTCTTGTAAGCCTCAGGATAGCCGCCGCTGACCAGCATGACGCACACGGCAGCCCGCTCGTCGAACTCCACGACATGCTGATCGAGATTGCCCTGGGCCACCCCTTCAAACAAATCCACAATGTCGCTCTTCAGACGGAGCATGACGCTCTCCGTCTCAGGGTCACCCATGCGGCAGTTGTATTCGATGACCATCGGCTCACCCTCTACATTGATCAGTCCGAAGAAGATAAAGCCCTTATAGTCGATACCCTCAGCCTTCAAGCCCTCCACGGTGGGACGGATGATGCGGTCTTCCACTTTCTTCATCCACTCCTTCGTGGCGAAGGGTACAGGCGTTACTGAGCCCATACCACCCGTGTTCAGTCCCTTGTCGCCTTCACCGATGCGCTTGTAGTCCTTGGCCTCTGGCAGAATCTGATAGTGTTCGCCGTCGGTCAGTACAAATACTGAGCACTCGATGCCACTGAGGAACTCCTCGATGACCACCTGTGCCGATGCGTTGCCAAACATGCCGCCCAGCATTTCACGCAGCTCGTGCTTGGCCTCATCGAGTGTAGGCAGGATGAGCACACCCTTGCCTGCACAGAGTCCGTCGGCCTTCAGCACGTACGGAGCCTTCAGGGTCTCCAGGAAAGCGAGTCCTTCTTCCACGGTTGTGCCGTCGAAAGTCTTGTAACGGGCTGTCGGAATGCTGTGTCTCTGCATGAAACCCTTGGCAAAATCCTTGCTTCCCTCCAAGACGGCACCAGCCTTCGAAGGTCCGATGACAGGTATGTCCGCCGTTCTGGGGTCGTTCTTCAAATCGTCGTAGATGCCTTTCACCAACGGGTCTTCAGGTCCTACGACAACCATATCGATGCCTTTCTCCACGCAGAAGCTTTTCACCGCGTCGAAATCGTCGGCTTTCATGCCCACATTCACGCTGCTGTTGTCACTTCCTGCGAGACGCATTCCTGCTGTTCCTGCATTGCCAGGTGCCACGTACAGTTCGTCCACCCGTTTGCTCTGGGCAATCTTCCACGCCAAGGCGTGCTCGCGTCCTCCACTTCCTAAGAGTAATATCTTCATTTCCTTGTTATTTTAAATAGTCCTCAAAATACTGCGTGATGCGCTCATGCAGGTGTACACTCTGGTGGCCTCGCATGTTGTGGGGCTCACCCGGATAGACAAAGAAGTCGGGCTGCGTACCCTCTTCTATGCACTTGGCGATGAAAGCCAGACAATGTTGGGGAACAACCGTTGCATCGTTGTAGCCCGTGATAATCTGCAGCTTGCCCTTCAGGTTCTTGGCCTGGTTCAGCAGCGAGCACTTCGCATATCCCTCTGGGTTCTGTTGGGGTGTGTCCATATAACGCTCACCATACATCACCTCGTACCATTTCCAGTCGATGACGGGACCGCCTGCCACGCCCACCTTGAACACCTCAGGATGGTGGGTCATCATGGTGATGGTCATGTAGCCGCCGAAAGACCAGCCGTGAACGCCGATGCGGTCTTGATCAACATAAGGGAGCGACTTCAGGAAGGCCACGCCCTGCATCTGGTCGGCGGTCTCCTCCTGTCCAAGGTGGCGGAACGTAGCCTGTTCGAACTCACGTCCGCGATCTTCCGATCCTCGGTTGTCGAGGATGAAGAGCACGTACCCCTTCTGTGCCATATAGGTTTCCCAAGAGCGGGAGCAGTAGTGCCAGCGGGCATCAACGTTATGGGCGTGGGGACCGCCATAGACATAGATGACGGTGGGGTATTTCTTCGAGGGGTCGAAGTCGGCCGGTTTCACCATGCGGTAATACAAATCGGTAACGCCGTCGGCAGCCTTGATGGTGCCACAGCTATACGTTGGCACCTGATAGTCTTTCCACGGGTCTTCAGCTTCCAGCAGGGTGACCGCCTTGAACTTGGGCTGTGCTGCCTGAACGGTAATCACACGAGGCACATCGGGCTCAGAATAGCGGTCGCAAATCCACTGTCCCGACTTGGACAGAGCAGCGTAGTGGTAACCGCGACCATTGTCGAGCAGGGTGCGGCTGCCCGTCTTCACATCCACCGCCCAGGTGTTTCGCTGGATAGGACTGCACTCGTTGGAGGCGATGATGACACTCTTTGCCTTCTCGTTGAAGCCCAAGAGCTCAAGTACCACCCAGTTTCCACTGGTGAGCTGCTTGATGATGGTGCCGTCGGCGGCATTGCAGAGATAGAGGTGGTTATAGCCGTCACGCTGCGACTGCATGATGTATTTCGTATTGTCCCAGGGCAAGAAGACGATGGGGTTCAAGGGTTCCACATACTTGGGATGCTGTTCGCGATAGAGTTCCTTCAGCCGCTCACCCGTCTGGGCATCATAAGAGACCAGTCGGCAGTCGTTCTGGTCGCGGTTCAGTTCGAACATATAGACGGTCTTCGAATCAGGACTCCAGGCGATGTTGGTGAAGTAGCATGCCACATCGTTCATCTTCGCATCGTCAGGAAGCTTGTCTGTGAAACCTCCCTTGGGTGTATGCAGATAAACGGTTTTGCCCGTCTGCACGTTGAACACGCCAACGGTGACCTCATGCGACTGTTCGCCTGTCATGGGGTATTTATCGGGTTCATAGGAAGCTATGCGGTTGAAGATGTCCACCTGCGGATAATCGGCCACCTTGCTTTGATCCATGCGATAGAAGGCAAGGCTGTTGCCATCGGGACTCCAGAATGTTCCCTTCATGATGCCGAATTCATCGCGGTGTACGCTCTTGCCATAGACGATTTCACGAGAGCCGTCGGTGGAGAGCTGGTGCTTGGTTCCTTGCGCATCAACCACAAAGAGCTGGTCGCCTTCTACGAAAGCCGTAGCCTTGGAGTCGCTTGTCCACTCGTTGGCATCCTGACCAGAGATGCTGTCCTGCCACACGACCTCGTGCGCCTTAAAATCAAGCAAGATGAACGCTTTGCGGTTGCCCAGGGCCACGACGGACTTGTCGGCATAGGGGAAGGTGGCGTTCATCAGATGGCGCACGCGCTTGGTATCATCGCTCTGTGCCCATTCGTTCACCTGGTCGAGGGTGAAGAGCAATGTTTCCTTACCCGTCTTTTTATCCACGAGATAGCACTCCTCCACATCGGTATGGATGAGCTGGTCGCCCCACCATGCATAGTACTTGTTCTTCGGCTGCATGTTGTAGAAGTTGTTGCCGCCGAAGTTCAAGTCCTCTAAGGAGAAGAGTTTTTTGTCTTGTGCCGTAACAGAAGTAAACATAGTGAGAAGCATTGCAATGCCAAACCATTTAATCTTCATCATGATCGAATCTCCTTTTACCTTTATTCTTGAAATCCTTTTTCGCACTTTTGAAATCCTTGTCAGAGCCGAAGAGCCTGCGCCGCTGCTCCATTCTGTCGGCCCTGGAGCCGCCAGAGTGCTCCCTCGGGCGCCTTTCCTCACGGCTGTCATCGCGTTCTCGTGAGCGTCTGGGCTTGTCGCCGCCTTTCTTTCTGATGGGGTCGCCCTTGTATCCGTGCTCAAACGAGTGGAAGGTGAAAGAACGGATGTCGGCATCCTCGTTCTCGTCCTGCTCGTCCATGCGTTTCTTGAACTCGCGGTTTTTCTTGAAGCGGTGTTTCTCGGCCATAGCCTCCTTCTCCTCTTCAGTCTTCACGACACCTCCCTCAGAACGGAAGTCGCGCATCTTTCCCTCGAACATCGAGTACTTCCTGAATTCACACTCCAGACTTCCGTTGAACAGGGGGATCTTGATGGAGGGTTTCAGCCCGATCTGTTCGAAGCATTCCTCACGATACGAGAGAATCCAGGCATCGTTGCCTCCGAAGGCATGCTTCAGCCGCTCGCCAATCATCTTATAGGTTCCTAAGAGGTTGGGGGTAGAGATGCGCTCGCCGTATGGCGGGTTCGTCACCATGATGGCCTTCGACGCAGGCTGCGAAAAATCCTTGAAGTCTTGCTGCTCCACGGTGATCAGGCTGCTCAGTCCTGCTGCACGCACATTGAGGCGAGCCGTGTTCACGGCCTTCATATCCACATCGTAGCCGTAGATATGATGTTCGAAGGGACGTTCCTGCGAATCATCGTTGTATATTTCGTCGAACAGCTCCTTGTCGAAATCGGGCCACTTCTCGAAAGCAAACTCTTTTCTGAAGATGCCTGGGCTCATATTCTGCGCAATGAGGGCAGCTTCCACCAGCAGCGTACCTGATCCGCACATGGGGTCGATGAAATCGGTTTCGCCCCTCCAGCCCGTCATCAGGATCATGCCTGCGGCAAGGACTTCGTTCAGGGGAGCTTCCACCGACTCCTGCCGATAGCCCCTGCGATGGAGCGACTCTCCGCTGGAGTCGAGCGAGAGCGTTGCCTCGTCCTCGGCAATATGGATGTGCAGCTGTATGTCGGGATTGGTAATGCTGATATTGGGGCGTTCTCCTGCGCGCTCGCGAAACTGGTCAACGATGGCATCCTTCACCTTGTAGGTCACGAACCGTGAGTTGCGGAACTCCTCGGAATATACCACCGAATCGACGCTGAAGGTCTTGCCGTGTGCAATGTACTGGCTCCAGTCGATTTTCTTCACCTCGTCGTACATGTCATCGGCGTTGCGTGCCTTGAAACGTGCAATGGGTTTGAGGATGCGGATGGCGGTGTGCAACTGGAAGTTGGCCCGATACATCATCTCCTTGTTACCCGTGAACGACACCATGCGGCGTCCAATCTGTACGTTGTTTGCTCCTAAGTTGGTGAGCTCTTCTGCCAAAACGGGCTCCAGGCCCATGAAGGTTTTGGCAATGAGTTCAAATTCCTGTTCCATTATCAAATTCTATGTCAAAGTTATCAATTGGTTCTTTATTATATTTACGCGTGTTGGCAGGCATATCCTTCGTCACCCACACGTTGGCACCCACCACGCAGCCTTCGCCGATGGTGATGCGTCCGAGGATGGTGGCATTGGCATATACCACCACGTGGTCTTCGAGTATGGGATGGCGCGGAATGCCCTTGATGGGGTTTCCGTTCTCGTCGAGCGGGAAGCTCTTGGCCCCCAGCGTCACGCCCTGGTAGATCTTCACGTTGTTGCCGATGACACACGTCGCTCCGATGACCACACCTGTTCCGTGGTCGATGGTGAAATGGTGGCCGATGGTGGCAGCGGGATGGATGTCGATGCCCGTTTCCGAATGGGCCATCTCTGTGAGAATACGGGGGATGAGGGGAACGCCGAGCACATGCAGCTCATGCGCCAGACGATAGATGGTGAGCGCCTTGATGACGGGATAGCACGAGATAATCTCAGCATAGCTGTCGGCAGCGGGGTCACCATTGTAGGCCGCCTCCACATCGGTAGAGAGAATCGCCCGTATCTCGGGTAGCCGCTCCACCAGCTTTGCGGCAAGGTCGGCGGCCATGCAACGCTGACAGGCAATTTCCTCGAAAGTCACCTCGTCGCAGGTCTTGCAAAAGCACAGTCCTGCGAGTATCTGATCAGTCAGCAACTTGTGGAGCCGCTCCACGTTGACCCCAATGTGGTAGGCAATCGTCTGCGTGTTCACGCTCGACTTTCCATAAAATCCAGGGAAAAGAATAGCACGCGCCAAGTCAACAATCTCTTCAAGCGCCTTGCCTGAAGGGAGCGGATTGCCATCGCGATGCTGATGAAAAAGTCCCCTGAGCGATTGCTCCTCCGAGAGTCGCTCAATGGCCTTTGTCAGTACATGAGTGTTTGTCGTGTCGCTCATTACTCTTGTGTTGTATCAATAAATGTCTTCAAATGACTGCACAAAGGTACAGCTTTTTTCCCAATTACGCAAAGCTTTTTCAACAGAATCTCAAGATTGCGTCAAAAATTTGCACATTCGGCAAAAGCCAAAAACATGCGAGGAATGTTGCCACAGTGAGTATCATCGATGGCTTAACTCAGCTTTCTCAAGGGCGGACAGATTAAGAGGGAGTGTTTTTCAAGGGCGGACAGGCTATACAGGTACACGGGACTGGTTGAACAGACCATCCGGACAGAGTTTCCGGCTCATCCGGACAAAGTCTCCGGCTCATCCGGACAAAGTGTCCGAAGCCGCCGGACAAAGTGTCCGGATGGTCTTCGGACAAGTTGTCCGCAAACCGTAAACAATAAACTCTGCACTATGAACTATCCACTAATAATGCTCCACTCTGTCACCCATCTGTCACTTATCTGTCATCTGTCACCCATCTGTCACCCATCTGTCACCCGTCACAAACCCTTTATCCATCGGTGTTTCAGGCATGTTGGGTGACAGATGACAGATTTTTTTCGATTTTTTAGGATTTTACTTGGAAGATATAAATAAAATGCTTATCTTTGCAGCCAATATGACCTCCCACGCTTCCCACTTGAACAGCGCACCCGGGGAGGTCTTCGAGTTTTTATAGCCCTAATGGTATGATAACGTTCGACGAAGATATTGAGAAAATCCCATACGAGAAGACACCGATTTCTATCAAGGATCAGGTGCAGAAGTTGAAGGATAGAGGTCTTGTCATCGATGACAAGGAACTAACTGCAAAATACCTTTCCAATATCAGTTACTATCGGCTGCGGGCTTATACCTATCCATTCCAGAATAATACTGACCCCGAAAAGCATCATGAGTTCATCAGGAAGGACATACACTTCAAGGATATCATCAATCTATATTGCTTTGACCGCAGACTGCGTGTCCTTGTGTTTAATGCATTAGAAAAGATTGAGGTGGCGTTGCGTGCGAAGATAACCCAGCGATATAGTGAGGCAACCCACGACAGCCACTGGTATCAGGATGAATCGTTGTTCAAGGATGATGCCTACATGAAAGACGGAAAGCGTGTGTTTAAGTACAACACGCTGATGGAGGATATTGAGGAAGAGGTGGACAGAAGTGATGAGGAGTTTATCAAGCACTATTACCTCCGCTATTCTGAACCAGACATGCCGCCATCGTGGATGACCTTGGAGGTGGTGTCTTTTGGTTCACTCAGCCGTCTGTATGAACTGCTTGTAAAAGATGACCAGAAAAAAGCTGTTGCTAAGGAACTGGGACTGAACAAGGTGGATATTTTGGAGAATTGGATGCATGCTTTCTCTAACCTCCGCAATTGCTGTGCACACCACAGTCGCATCTGGAACAGACGTTTTGTAGTAAATATGCTGTTGCCTACTAATGCTGATTATCCATTCCTTGACAGGAACACAATAGCAACGACAAAACGCAATAAACTTTTCGCCTATCTATGCTGCATCAAGTATATCCTCGACATCGTAAGTCCTGACAACAATTTTTATGCAAATCTTCAGGGGTTGATTGCAGAAGGCGGTTCTTTACTGTCGCTGAAGGATATGGGATTTCCAGACAATTGGAAACTCCTTGAAGTGTGGAAGTGTAAATAAGATTCAGAAACAGCGTTTTCCCGTTTTGCCGTTTCTTAGAACAGAGCAGAAAAACTCAGCAAAAAAATATAATTTACTATGCATTCGCTGCTCGAAAATTTGGAAGTTATCAAAAAAAGCCACCTTTATAGGGCGGCTTTTTCTATTTCTCGTAGAGTTTTCTAAAGATGCGGTTGTATTCTGGATTAGTGATGTCGTTTAGAAGTTGCAAAGGTACAAATTATTTCTGAATAAAGAGCTGAAAAGGGGCACTATATACATCCCCCTATAGGGGAGACCTGGAGGCGAAGTGCGAAAAAGAGTGAAAAGTTTCTCTATAAAATAAATAATGTGTAACTTTGCACTCAATTTTGGAGAAGGTAAAAGATTATTCATGAAGTATGCCATCATAGCAGCCGGAGAGGGTTCGCGACTTGCCCAAGAGGGCGTGAGCGTGCCCAAGCCGCTGATTAAGGTGATGGGGGAGCACCTCATTGACCGACTGATCCGGATATTCATGCACAACGCGGCCGAGGAGATTGTTGTCATCTGCAACGACCATTCGCCACAGGTTGTGCAGCATCTGCGCATGCTTCAGGAACAGGGACTCCAGGGACAACGGATTCCGCTGAGGGTGGTGGTGAAATCTACGCCCAGCTCCATGCACAGCTTCTACGAGATGTCAGAGCACCTGCAAGGAGGCCCGTTTGTGCTGACCACCGTCGATACGGTGTTCGACGAGGCGTGGTTCGGCAGGTTTATAGACACACTCTCTATCCATCCCCTGACAGACGGGCACATGGTGGTCACCCCCTACGAGGATGACGAGAAGCCGCTGTATGTGGAGACCGATGCCAGGCTGCGTATCACAGGGTTCTACGACGAGCGACCCACACCGTCCACAGACGCGAAGGAGCACCGCTGTTATATCTCTGGAGGCATCTACGCCCTCAAGGGGAATGCAATCGACGTGCTCCACCGCTGTGTGGAACGGGGCGAGAGCCGCATGCGCAACTTCCAGCGTGCCCTCGTCAGCGAAGGGTTTCATCTACAGGCATGGGTGGCCGACAAGGTTCTTGACATCGACCATGCGGAAGACATCAAGAAGGCAGAAACGTTCCTGCGGACACCAAGGCTCCATTTAGCGTGGAGAAACGGACGTCCAAGCGTGGGACAGGGTGTGCCCGATGACGATTTGCTGTATGCTGCCGCGAGGGAACTCCATCGTCGTGGGTTCGAATGGAGCAAAGAGAATATTTTCGATAGCACTGAGGGAATGCCTGCCAACACGCCCTACCCTCAGGTGGTGCTCTCGATGAGCCGCCACGAAGAGGAGCTGGCACGGCTTCAGGAGTATGAGCAGCAGGGCGCATGGGTGGTGAACCGTCCGCAAAGCGTGCGCAACTGCACCCGTGGACTATTGGACGAGCTGATGCGCAGCAACCACATCAGCATGCCGCCACGCAAGGGCAACCAAGGATATTGGGTGAAAAGGGCCGACGTACACTCGCTCGGAGGAGACGATGTGGTGTATTGTCCCAACGAAGACACCCGCCAAGAAACCGCTCAGCGTTTTTTGCAAGAAACGGGCTTTCCCCCCGTAGTGAGTGCCCATGTGGAGGGACAATTAGTGAAATTCTATGGTGTAGGCAGTCGGTTCTTCCGCTGCTACACCAAGAGCAAGGAGGGAGCGACAACTCCCCTCGAAGCTGATGAGCTCACAAAAGAGCACCTGAAGCACGAGGCACAACGGCTCGCCGTCCTCACAGGCTTGGACGTATGGGGAGGCGATGCAATCCTCTCTCCACTCACCCCTCACTCCTCTCTCCTCACTCCTCACTC
>JAFSWU010000179.1 GCA_017444365.1 Prevotella sp. | reverse complement strand
TGCAGAAAATAATTGATAAAATAATAACAATGAAGAAACTGAGAATTTATCTGTTTGCGCTGATGCTGGCTCTTGTGGCTGCGTCATGCGGAACGTCGCGTGTGGTTCCCGTCACTGGACGCACGCAGAGCCTGATGGTGAGCGACGAGGAAATCCTTTCGCTGAGTTCACAGGAGTACACCAAGTACATGCAGAGTGCCAAGAAATCCACCAATGCTGCCAACACGGCGATGGTGCAGAGGGTTGGGCAGCGGCTGGCTGCGGCAGTGGAGACCTATCTCAAGGAGAAGGGCTACCAGAGCGAGCTGAGCCAGTATCAGTGGGAGTTCAACCTCGTACAGGACCAGAACGTGAACGCTTTCTGCATGCCTGGCGGCAAGATTGTCGTTTACGAGGGGCTGCTGCCCGTTACACAGGACGAGCCTTCGCTTGCCATCGTATTGGGGCATGAGATTGCACATGCCGTGGCAAAGCACTCTGCCGAGCAAATGTCGAAACAGATCAAGCAGCAGTATGGTACACAAATCCTGGGCGGTGTGATGCAGGCGGCAGGTGTCAGCGATGGCGTGACAGGTATGGCGCAGAGCATTATCCAGTCGGGCTTCAAGTTCCGCAACCTGAAATACTCCCGCGATCACGAGACAGAGGCCGACCACATGGGACTGATCTTTGCGGCCATGGCTGGTTACGACCCCCACGTGGCCGTGACCTTCTGGCAGCGTATGGCGGCAGCAAGCGGAGGGGGGAATGACAATGACATCTTCAGCGACCACCCCTCGGATTCCAAACGTATTGCCGCTATTCAGAAAGACCTGCCCGAGGCATTGACCTACTATAAGCCTGTGACGACTACCCCTACCACTTCTGCCACCAAGAAAACGACGGGAACGAAGAAGAGCGGCACCACGACCACCAAGAAGTCTTCTGCCACAACCACCAAGAAATCGGGCACGGGATTCACACTGACACCGGTGAAAAAATAGCCCCCTCCGGCTGTTCATAGTGCATAGTTCATGATGCATAGAAAAACGGTTTGCAAACTATTGCAAACCGTTTTTCTTGTTTTTTTCAGTTTTAAGGTTTATCTTTGCACCATGAATCTGACAATGACCATACTCACCGACCGCGAATGGTTTCTTCTCATTCTGGGCAGTATCATCTATATAGCCCTGTTTGTACTGATTGTGCAGAACAGTCGGCGCAAGATATTGAACCTGCAGAAAAGACTTAATAAGGTTCGCGCGATACAAGACGCGCAGCAGGCAAAGAGTTCGGAAAGCATTGAGCAGAACAAGCGGAAGATTGCCGAACTGGAACAGCTCATCCATAAGCTGGGTGACGAGAACTCGGTGCTGCGGCTGGAACTGGAGGAGAAGATGGCGAGCCTCGACTTTGCCAACACCGTGGCGAAGATTGAAAGTGAGAAACGGGCACAGGCAGAAACCGTTGTCTTCGGCAGCGACATCTATCTGCATGTCAAGGGGCTGCTTGCTAAGGGGCTGGCGATGGAAAGTGAGGACTGGAAACAGCTGGAGCAGGTGGTCAACTCGGTCTATACCAGCTTCACGGAACGCCTCTTCACTCTCTATCCCATGAGTGAACAGGACTATCATGTGTCTTTATTAATAAAGGTACGCATGCAACCGAAAGACATTGGCATACTGACCGTCCACTCGAAGGAGAGCGTATCGACCACCCGTAGCCGTTTGTACCAGAAAGTCTTCGGACGCAAGGGCTCGTCAAAGGAATGGGATGACTTTATATTATCATTATAAATAATCGTCAAATCGTATAATTGTCAAATATTATGGTCGAGTATTTAGCACAACACTTATGGCAGATGTGGGCGGTGATAGCCGTTCTATGTCTCATTCTGGAGCTCACAGCTGGTGATTTCTTCATTCTCAGCTTCTCCATTGGTGCCGCCTTTGCAGCCGTCTGTGCCGTCATGGGTGGTGGGTTCTATTGGCAGCTGGCAGCCTTTGCCCTGTTCACACTCATCAGTCTATTCATGGTGCGCCCTATAGCTTTACGCTATCTGCACCGCACCGACGAGCATCGGGTGAGCAATGCCGATGCACTCATCGGGCGAAGGGGAAAAGTTGTCGAGCCCATCGAGGGAAATGGCTTCGGACGTGTGGCCATTGACGGCGACGTTTGGAAAGCACAAACGGCCGACAACACGCCCATCGCCGAAGGAGAGTATGTCACCGTGGTGGGGCGCGAGAGCATTATCATTACGGTGGTGTTAGATGAAAGATGAAAGTAAAAATTAACAAACTATTTAATCATTCAAATTATGGACATTATGACTTACATTTTGATAGCCATCATCGTCTTAGTGGCTATCTTCGTGAAAAAAGCATTGGTTATCATCCCGCAGTCGGAAACCAAGATTATTGAGCGTCTCGGACGTTATCATGCCACGCTTGAACCAGGAATCAACGTGATTATCCCTTTCATTGATGCAGCCAAGTCTATCGTGTGCCTGCAGCGCGGTCGCTATGTCTATAGCAATTCCATAGACCTGCGTGAACAGGTCTATGACTTCGACCGCCAGAACGTGATCACCAAGGACAATATCCAGATGGAAATCAACGCGCTGCTCTATTTCCAGATTGTTGATCCCTTCAAGGCCGTCTATGAGATTTCGAATCTTCCTAACGCCATTGAGAAGCTTACGCAGACCACGCTGCGTAACATCATCGGTGAGCTGGAGCTTGACCAGACGCTTACCTCGCGCGACACCATCAACACGAAGCTGCGTGCCGTGCTCGACGATGCCACCGACAAGTGGGGCGTGAAAGTGAACCGTGTGGAGCTGCAGGACATCATCCCGCCCACCTCCGTGCTCAACGCCATGGAGAAGCAGATGCAGGCTGAGCGTAACAAGCGTGCCGCCATCCTCACCAGCGAGGGCGACAAGCAGTCGCAGATCCTGCAGTCAGAGGGTGAGAAGGCTGCCACCATCAACCGTGCCGAGGCACAGAAACAGCAGGAGATTCTGCGTGCAGAGGGTGAGGCACAGGCCCGTATCCGTGTGGCAGAGGCAGAGGCCAAGGCCATTGAGCTCGTTACCGAGGCTGTCGGCAAGACCACCAATCCCGCCAACTATCTCTTGGCCCAGAAGTACATTGAGATGATGCGCGAGTTGGGTGAGGGCGACAAGACCAAGACTGTCTATTTGCCCTACGAGGCTACCAACCTGCTGGGTTCCATCGGAGGTATCAAGGACCTCTTCAAAGCAGAATAAGCCTTCGGGGAAAAGTAATAAGAAAAAGGTTATAGGCGTGATTACTTCGTGCAATCAGCCTATAACCTTTTACTATTATAGTGTTTGTCTTTTATTTCTCGTTGATCAGTTCAACGATGCGGGTCATCTGGTTGGGGATGCGAATCTGTTGGGGGCATTTCTTCAGGCACACCTCACAGTCCATGCATTTGTCGGCCCACGCTTTCTTGCTCAGTGTTTTCTTGTATCCCTTCTGGAAGGTGCTGAGCGATTTCTTGTAGTCAGGAGAAGCTTTCTCGGGCAGGGGAAGCAGCTTGCTGTTCACGGCCTCGTTGTAGAAGGCGAAGTTGCCAGGGATGTCAACCCCATAGGGGCAGGGCATGCAGTAGCTGCAAGCCGTGCAGGGAATGGTGGGGTAGCCGCTCATGCCGTCGGCAATCTTGGCGAGCAGTTCTTTCTCGCGGTCGGTGCAGGGATCGAGTGGCGAGAAGGTGTGGACGTTGTCGGTGACGTGTTCCATGACGGACATACCGCTCAGCGCCGTGAGGATGTTGGGCAGTGAGCCCACCCAGCGGAAGGCCCAAGCCGCTATGCTGTCGTTGGGGCGCAGGGCTTTCAGTTGATGGTCGAACTCCTCGGGCAGCTTGGCCAGTCGGCCACCAAGGAGGGGCTCCATGACCACCGCCTGTATGCCGGCCTTGTCGAGCTTGTTGTACAGGTATTCTGCATCGGCATCTTTCTTCCAACCGCCGTTGTCTAAGGAGGCATGCCGCCAATCGACATAGTTCAGTTCAATCTGCACGAAGTCCCATTGGTACTTGTCGTTGTTGTCGATGAGCCAGTCGAACACCTCTACGTTGCCATGATAGGAGAAGCCGAGGTTGCGGATGCGTCCGGCCTTGCGCTCTTCAAGCAGGAAGTCGAGTAGGCCGTTGTCAATGTAGCGTGGATTGAAGTCTTTCATGCCACTGCCGCCAACAGCGTGCAGCAGGTAGTAGTCGATGTAGTCAATCTGCAGTCGCTCGAAGGAGCGGAGGTACATCTCTTTGGAGGCCTCGAAGCTATGGAAACGTGGGTTCTGGTTGGACATCTTCGTGGCAATGTAGTAACTATTGCGCGGATGGCGTTTCAGGGCGATGCCCGTCACCACCTCGGAGTTGCCATAGGCGGGTGCGGTGTCGAAGTAGTTCACACCGTGCTCCAGGGCATAGTCAACCATTTTGTTCACCTCGTCCTGGCTTTTGGGCAGGCGCATCATGCCGAATCCCAGCAGCGACACCTTGTCGCCCGAGTGGTGGTTCACGCGGCAGGTCATCTGGTTCGCGGTAGAAGGAGTGGGAACATTGTCGTCGCCCAGAACTTTCAGGGGTTCCATAGCCATCATGGCCATGGCCGATGCTGTTCCCATGCCAAGCCTGCGAATGAAGTCGCGGCGGCTCATGTCGTTTTTCTTGTCCATAGTGTGGAAGGTGGAATGAGGAATGTGGAAGGTGGAAGGTGGAATGTGGAAGGTTAGGGTAGGGCAACCTTGGTGGTGGTGTTGCCCTGTTGCCTGATGACCACTCCCTTGGTGGGGGCGTTCAGTTGGCGGCCCTGCAGGTCGAACCATTGCGTAGGAGCGGTAGCCTGCTCGTGGCCGATGGTGGGCACGCTGCTGGTCTCATCCCTGAAGGCTTTGATGGCGGCACTGGGCTTGCCTTCCGATGTGAAGGCACCATTGGAGTAGGCTTCCCATCCCCATGTGTTGTAGATGGCGGGTTTCCATGAGCCATATACCTCGGGTTCCCAGTAGAAGATGCCGGCACATGCCGCGAGGTTCTGCGTCTTGCTGAACAGGTCTTTCATGACGTTGGCTGCGCGTGCCCCGTCCCATGCCGAGTAGCCAGTCTCCACAATCATGACGGGCACGTTGAACTTGTTGCCGAGTGTCGTGATATTGTTGGCGGTTTTGGTGTTGTCAGAGCTCCAGTTTGTCCAGTCGGGGTAGTGGGAGAGTCCTATTATGTCGAACTTTCCACCATATTGCTTGAAAGCGGTGAAGAACCACGCGTTGTCGTCAGGTCCTTTGTCGATGTGGACGATGACCTTGGCATTGGGCAGGATGCTCTTCACTGCATCGTAGCCAGCGTTGCTCAATGCGATGTATCCGCTCCAGGCGGCAGCACCGCTCTTGTTCCAGTCGATCTTGCCCTCATCGAATATCATGCCAGGGCGCGTTTCGTTGCCCACCTGCACCCACTGCGGCTCAATACCTTCTGCTTTCAAGGCAGAGAGCACGTCGGTGGTGTGGTTGGCAACAGCCGTCTTCAGCTGTTCCATGGTGAGCCCTTTCCATGCAGCAGGCTTGTTTTGCTGTCCAGGGTCGGTAAAGCGGTCGCTATAGTGGAAGTCAATCATCAGCGCCATGCCCTGTGCCTTGACTCTTTTCGCCTTGGCCAGCACGTCGGCTTTGTCGCACCAGGGTCCGTACTCGTTCTCAGGATTTACCCATACGCGCAGGCGAATGGCGTTCAGTCCTGTCTGTCGGAGCAGGGCCATGAGCTCCGTTTCTGTGCCCTCGTCGTTGTAGAACTTTTTCCCGTCGTTCTCCATTTCCGTACACCAGCTCACATCGGCTCCTCGTGCGAAGGTGGGTGTCTGTGCGCTGACGGTTGTTAAGGTGAGCATGGCGAAGCATGCTGTCATCAAGATTTTCATTGTTGTATTCTTTTTTTTTCGATTGATATGCTGTTGTTTGTACTATGATTTCTCTATGAGTATCTGCAGGATGCGCTCTGCCGTGCGGCCGTCCCATCGGTCGGGGATGCTGGCTTTCTTCCAGTTTCCTCCAACCATGTCGGAGACGTATCGGCCCAATTGCTCAGGGTCTTCACCCACAAGCACATTTGTGCCTTCCTTGACGGTCTCGATGTGCTCGGTGTAGCTGTTGAGTGTGATACAGGGAACACCATTGAACGTTGCTTCCTCTGCCACATTGCCCGAGTCGGTGATGATGCCTGTTGCGTGTGCCGTGAGCCATCCGAACTCCAGGTAGCTCAAGGGGGTGTGAACGATGAAGGATGAAGAAGGAAAACCTTGTTGCCGCATCACTTCCTGGACAACGGCAGCAGCCTTTCCTCGCAAGGGGGCAATGACAGGTGTGCCGTTGGCATGCTCTACGATGGCGCACAGCATGTTCCCCAGATTCTCCTTGTCGGAGATGAGCACCTTGCGGTTCAAGGTGAAGACCAGATAGGAGGTGGGAAGGTTGGTAGATGAAGGCTGAAGGGTGAAGGATGACGGGAGCGAGAGCGTGGGCTTCTTCCACCGGTTGTGGTTGAAACGCAGCGTGTCCATCAGGATGTTTCCTACCATATAGACTTTGGAGAGCTCGGTGCCGCCGCGGTTGGCATTGGAGTTGTTGCTGATGCCGGCTGTGAAGAGTACATCGGAGAGCCCGTCGATGACCAAACGGTTAATCTCCTTGGGCATGTTGATATCAAACGAGCGAGTGCCGGCAGCGATGTGTGCCAGCCGGATGCCCTGTTTCTTGGTGACGATGGCAACGGCCATGGTCGAGGCAAGGTCATCGACAACGATGACCACATCCGTGGGATGGGTCTGCAGGTAGTGTTCGAAAGCTGTCATCACCTGTCCGGTCAGTTCGTTCAGATTATCACATTCCACACCAAGGTAGATGGATGGCTGGGCAATCTGCATGTCCTCGAAAAGCGTACCCTCCAGCGTTGGGTCATCCTTGCGTCCTGTATAGACCAGTCGGTATGAGACTGGATGTTCAAGGCTTGAGACATGCGACTCCATGCGCTCTATGACGTGAATCAGGGGGGCTACCTTCATGAAGTTGGGGCGTGCTCCCACGACAATACATATATTCATACGTTTCTGTTCTTCTTTTTTATTTACCCTGCAAATTTACGTCTTTTGTCCGTCTCTGCAAAATTACGGAAAAGAAAAGTTGAAAAAACTTTCAAAATGTTTTGCAGATTGATGGAAAAGTAATAAATTTGCACCCAGAAACAAACAAAACAGAACACGATGAGTCATTTGAATGCTTACTTTTACGGCTATTACTTTTACTTTGCAGGAAACTGTGAAGCGGGAAGTTGCGTAGATTAAGTATGGAATGACTTAGGAGAGAATAAAAACGAAACGGTCCCGCTCGAAAGAGAAGGGGCCGTTTTTTTAGGATAATAGTTAAGGATCAAGTAATTATGAAGCGAATAGCAATACAAGGAGAACTGGGGTCGTTTCACGATATAGCTGCCCATCTGTACTTTGAAGGGGAGCAGATACAGCTGATTTGTTGTGCTACTTTCGAACAGGTGTTCGAACAAATCAAGCGCGACCCAACCGTCATTGGCATGCTTGCCATTGAGAATACCATCGCGGGTTCGCTGCTCCACAACTATGAGCTGTTGCGTGACTCGGGCACCACGATTGTGGGCGAGCAACGCCTGCATATTGAGCACAGCATCTGTTGTCTGCCCGAGGACTCTTGGGAAACCATTACAGAGGTGCATTCTCACCCTGTGGCCCTGATGCAGTGTCGCGGATTCCTGGCGAACCATCCCGACTTGAAGGCGGTGGAAGCAGAAGATACAGCAGGCGCGGCAGAGCATATCCAGCGGCATCATTGTAGGGGATGGGCAGCCATTTGTCATTCTGAGGCAGCGCAGATGTATGGAATGAAGGTGTTGGAACGGCAGATTGAAGACAACAAGCACAACTTTACCCGCTTCCTCATTGTCTGCAATCCGCGTAAGGCCGATTTCCTCCGCTCGCTGGAACGTGCTGACAAGGCAAGTCTGGTATTCTCGCTGCCTCACGAGGAAGGGTCGTTGTCGAAAATACTGACCATCCTTTCGTTCTATAATATCAATCTCACGAAGATTCAGTCGCTACCTGTCATCGGGCATGAGTGGGAGTATTTGTTCTATGTTGACGTGACCTACAGCAACCTCACCCGTTATCGTCAGTCGATAGATGCGATTGCACCCTTGACAAAGGAGCTGAAAATTCTGGGAGAATATCAAGCCAATTAGAGATGAAGGATGAGAGATGAAGGATGAAGGATGAGAGAATTGAAACAATTCAGAAATAAGGAATACAGAATTTGAAAATGAAGATACAACCGGCAGATAGGCTCAGCTTAGTGAGCGAATATTATTTCAGTAGAAAACTGAAGGAAGTGGCACAGTTGAATGCCCAAGGTAAGGATATTATCTCGTTGGCCATCGGATCGCCCGACATGCCGCCATCGGAACAGACCATAGACAAGCTGTGTGAAGTGGCGCGCCGTCCTGACAGCCACGGATATCAGCCCACCATGGGAACGCCCGAGTTGCGCTCGGCTATGGCCAGTTTTTACAAACGCTGGTATGATGTGGACGTTGATCCCAAGACAGAGGTGCTCCCCCTCATCGGTTCGAAAGAGGGAATCCTGCATGTGACACTTGCGTTTTGCAACCCAGGCGACGGTGTGCTTGTTCCCAATCCAGGCTATCCCACCTACACCTCGCTTTCGAAACTGTTGGGCACTCAGGTGATGAACTACAACTTGCGTGAGGACAATGGGTGGCAGCCCGACTTTGACGAGTTGGAAGAAATCGTTCAATCGTCTCCCCGTGAAATTCGCCTGATGTGGACCAACTATCCCAATATGCCTACGGGAGGGCGTGCCCAGCGCGAAACCTATGAGCGGTTGGTGGACTTCGCCCAGCGGCACAATATCGTGGTTGTCAACGACAATCCCTATTCGTTCATCCTCAGTCGCGAACATCTCTCGCTGCTCCAAGTTCCTGGTGCCAAGGATTGTTGCATCGAGTTCAATTCCATGTCGAAGAGTCACAATATGCCTGGCTGGCGCGTGGGTATGTGCATGACTAATTCAACTTTCATCTCATGGATCATGAAGGTGAAGAGTAATATCGATAGCGGAACGTTTCGCGGACTGCAGCTGGCTGCAGCAGAGGCACTGAACACCAATTCACAGGAATGGCACGACATGGCGAACATCGAGACCTATGCCCGTCGCCGCCGTATTGCTGAAGAGATTATGCAACAGCTTGGCTGCAAGTACGATCCCACACAGGTAGGCATGTTCCTTTGGGGAAAGATCCCCGAGAGCTATGCCGACGTGGAAGACCTGACGGAGCGCATCCTCCACGAAGCACGTGTATTCATTACGCCAGGTTTCATCTTCGGTTCCAATGGTAAACGCTACATCCGCATCTCGCTCTGTGCCAAGGAGGAGAAAATGCAGGAAGCCCTGAAGAGAATTGAGGCGACCCTCCACAAGAACTCATTGTAGGGGAGGGGACGTGATAGTACCTTCGTATCAATAGAAAATAAGTTATAAACCCAAGAAGTAGAATCCTCCCCACAAATATTCTACTCTCCCCTTTTGGGGAGCGGGGAGGGGGCCAGTATGGAATTAGAATTAGAACCCTTACGTCTGCCTTCCGACCAGGAGCGTCCGTTTGTGATTGCCGGTCCCTGCAGTGCAGAGTCTGAAGAACAAGTGATGAACACAGCCCGTGAGCTGAAGGAAAAGGGCTGTCATAACTTCCGTGCCGGAGTTTGGAAACCACGCACGAAGCCAGGCGGCTTTGAAGGTCATGGCGAGAAGGCGTTGCCTTGGTTGCAACAAGTGAAGAAAGAAACAGGTATGCTCGTCGCAACAGAGGTGGCAACACCAAAGCATGTGGAACTCTGCATGAAGTATGGTGTTGACATTCTTTGGGTGGGTGCCCGCACCACCGCCAACCCCTTTGCCGTGCAGGCATTGGCCGACTCGCTGAAAGGTGTTGACGTACCCGTGTTCGTAAAAAACCCAGTCAATCCCGACCTTGAGCTGTGGATTGGAGCGTTGGAGCGTATCAATCAGGCAGGTGTGAAGCGCATAGGTGCCATCCATCGCGGTTTCTCCTCATACGACAAGAAGATATACCGCAACACCCCACAGTGGCAGATACCCATTGAGCTGCGTCGCCGTAATCCAGACCTGCCCCTCATCTGCGACCCCAGCCATATCGGTGGGCGCAGAGAACTGATAGCTCCGCTCTGTCAGCAAGCGATGGACTTGGGAATGGACGGACTGATTGTGGAGAGCCATTGCGACCCCGACAAGGCATGGAGCGATGCCAAGCAGCAGGTCACCCCCGACGTGCTCGACTACATCCTTTCGTTGCTTGTCATTCGCGACGAGACC
>JAFSWU010000178.1 GCA_017444365.1 Prevotella sp. | reverse complement strand
TGGATATCCACACCATAGATACAGTTCTCAATCAGGTAGAGTTTACGGGCGTAGTCGGGACGGTTGATGCTTTCATTGAAACTACGCTCAATGTCGGCCACCATTTCGGCACGCTCCTCATCGGTGGCGTTGCGGTAGGCTTCGGAAGTCTCGCTGATGGCATTCTCCACCATAATCTCCTTCCATTGCGTATTGTTAGGGTCAATGCGGTTCAAAACATGCACCATCTGCTGCAACATGCCCATCGGGAAAGCACCGGAACCACAGGCAGGGTCAAGCACCTTGCAGTTGTACAACGATTGCATAACGGCCTTCTTTTGCGCTGTCGTCAATTCTGGCTCAATATCGTTATATTGCACCAGTTGTCTCAAAACCGGTTCCATTTCGTCCCCGACAGAACGTTTGAGGTGCGCCACCAAACTTTCATCCACCATATACTGCACAATTTCACGCGGCGTGTAGAACGAGCCCGTTTGTTTACGGGCAGTGGTCTGGGTTTCAGGATTATACGATGCCAAGAGATTTTCGAACACTTTGCCGAGAAGCTCCGGGTCAAGCGACACTTCCTGTTCCAAGGGCGTATTTTCCTCAATGGTGAAGTTATAGCGTTTCAGAATGTCAATGATGCCTCGCGCACTGACTTTTTTCTTCTTGGCATCACCGTACCATTCCGACAGGTCTATGTTACGCCCCACATCTTCTCCAAAAAATAGATAATCGGGCACAATGAGCTGACGCGAAACACTTTCGCGATCGGTGAAGGCATCAATATAAATGCCCTTGTCCTTGTCATCAAGACAGTCGAAAAGGCCGCCATTCAGGAATGGGACTTGCTTGTTGGCCAATTCCACGAACAAATCGGGATTGATGAACAAATACTCATACCGCATCAGCTTATTGTTGTCGTAATCATTCCGTCCATTGCGGAAACGCCGCTCGGAGATGGTGTCCTTCCCTTCCGGCGTAATCGGGCTGTTGAGCATGGCAAAGAAGAGATTCTGCAAGATGCCTTTGTAATAATGGCTCTCTTCCGATTTGCCAAACAGCGTGACTTGCGCATTGGGCGTAAAACCCTTGATAAGGTTCTCGGCAATGAATTTTTCGTCGAAAAACTCCTCGGGGATAAGGTGCCTTTGCTTGAGAAACCACACAAATATCAGCCGCGTAATCAGGCGAATCATCGCCTCGGAATTATATTGCTGGTTGTCAGCCTCGGTGGATAGGTCGTTGGGAAAATGCACCACCTTAACCGCCCAAGCGTACCAATCGGAAAGCTCGCCGTAGAACTTCTTGGTCAGCAGCTCGTTAGAGAACACTTCCATCCAATGTTTGTAGAGTTCATCGAAAGTGGAATATATCTTGTCGCATATCGAGTTCAGAATGTCAATATGCCATCTGTGTGGATTATTGCAGTTGATGTTGCGCAGGATGCTCACTTTCCCCAATTTCTCACCGCTACGCCACTGCTGGGTGTATTCGCTGCGCTCGCAGGTGGATAAAGAGAGTTCAGTTCCCTGACGGATGAAGAGGATGACAGGCTGGGCTTTTGCAATACGGTTGAAGACGCGTGTGAGCGTGGCCGCTATTGTACGCGTCACATTTGCATCTTTCTTCACTTCCACGGCAAACACAAACAAGCCCTTGTATCTCTCTTGGTAGGCATCGTTCAATGCTGAATCCAATGTGACGTTATTCGGCTGCTGCTGGAAAGTGCGATCGTCAATCTGCGCCACGAACCAGGTGCCTGTCACCAAATCCAACGCAGCTTCTGCCGCTTTGGATAGTTTATCGGTAATTAATTTGCGAACATTGATGGATTGCTCTGCTCCTTTTGTAT
>JAFSWU010000177.1 GCA_017444365.1 Prevotella sp. | reverse complement strand
TGAAAATTATCTGCGGATTTTAGGTATAATGTGATGCGGCTTTATAGCCCAAATTATTTTGATACCACTCTGCGATAATGACATTCTGCTTTAATGCAGTTCTCGACCATTTGATGATTAGAGTTTCCATTTGGCAAACATGGCTTTGACTTCCTCTTCAGAAGTATAGCCACTGGCTTCTGCTTCCATAAGAATGTTTTCAAATTCTTCATCTGAAAAAACACATGGTATGTCATTGCCAGTTAGTACCTCAAGGCATTCTTGTAGTTTACCCTCATCATCCGTTTTGTCTATTGAGGCGATGATACGGTTTTTTAGTCCCTGAATATTGGAAACTCCATAGTTCGCTGTCGGTTCTGATACTTTCATTGTTATAATTATTATTTGTTTTTTTGTTGCTGCAAAGATAGCACAGTATTTTTATTTAGCAAAGATACATTTGTATTTTGTATAAATAACTGCCGAAAAAACCCTCCGCGCTTCGCAGCGAAGAGGGGTGAAATGTTTAATGTTTAATGTTTAATAGTACCTTAGTAAACGCCAACTGATACCCCTGCAGTATCGCAGACACAGGTACCTCTTCGGGCTTGATACCGTTCTCCACACACGTCATGGCGATGAGTACAGGCTGCAAGGCCATGAAACCCTCATCCGAACGAGGTTCTGGTAGTCGCTGCATGCCAGCCAGGTGAGTGTACTTCAGCACCGTGTGCAGATAGCGAGCCGTTTCATTATTATCTTCAGGCGGAGCCCAGCGATGGATAATGTTGTACAGATTGAAGGGCTTACCTGTCTTCGTAAATGTCTCGTAGTACGTCTGCAAGATCTTCCACGCAGCACGATAGCCATAGGCTTTCGTCATGTAGCACACAAATTCCTTGTCCTTCTTCTCAGGGTGTGTGCCCTGCCAACGGCTTTGTCCGTGGCGTATGTTCAACGGATTGTTGTTTCTCAATCCCCTTGGTTCTAAAACTTCTAATGTTCCCATATAATTGAAATAAATTGAAATGAAATGAAATGAAAGCTGAATGCAGAACTGAAAGCTTGCTTTCAAGTTCTGCATCAGCGCATCTTTCATTCACAGGCGAATGCCTGTAAATGGAATGTTGCCAAGCTTGCTTGAGCATTGCTTCAGCGCATCTTTACTTAACCTTCCTAAATCCCCCATCGCTTACGCTAATCAGCCTACGGTACAGCCAGTTGGCTATCATCTGTTTGGCCTTGCCGTCCTTACCGATGGAGATGCGGACATCCACCACATCACTCTCAGTAAACTCTTCAGGAAGCATTTCCAACATATTGCGTGGACCTCTTTTACGGACGAAGTTCTCTCTACGCAAATCGGTAAGCATCCTCTCGCCGAAGAAGGTGGATTTGCACCACATATCGTATTGATAGCTCCAGCGCACGAAATCCTCAATCTCCTTGCTCCATTCATAGCCATGCGCTATGTATAGTACCATGGCCTTTAGGAAAGCGATGACCAATGCCCTGTAACTCAAGATTTCATAGCTCGAATCCTCATTCATGGCCACGAGGTCCTTGGTTTCCTTCATCATCTTCTCGATAAGTACCCTTGCTTCGGTGCAGTACACCTCTCCGCGAGCCTCATTCAGATGGTCGATGTAAGGCTTCAGCACCTCCGCAAAATGATCGTCGTAAGTGCCGAAAACAGGCAACTCTGCTCCACGCTTCACGTTGATGGTACAGAAATTCAGACGACTAAGGGTGCCATCCATCAGACCTTTGCGAAAATAGTCCTGTCCCTTCAGGATGGTGGTGCTGGCATTCCAGTTCCACTTCACCTTCACGCGGGCATTCACACTCTGACTGCCTACACGTTCCTGACCATAAGTACCGCAGTCGAATGCCAAGCGGATGATCTGGCTCACCTGCTGCCCACGTGCAGAGGTTTTGAGCTGGTCGAGCAGCTCTATCTCATCCATCTGTGTATAGAGGAATTTCCCCTTTGCATCCTGTAGTCGCTGCACGAAAGCCGCGTTGGTCATATCAGGCACCAACACCTGCACACACAGATCGTCGGGACGTTCAGGCTTGTCCTTGTTGGCACCCTTCGTAGCCAACTTGTTCTTCCACTCCTGTTCGCGCTTACGGTTCACCTTGTCACGCTCCTCGATATCAGCCATGATGTATTTGATGGGCATGTTTACGCAACTCTTACCCGACGACATGATGGCCATAAGTACGCACATGAACGCCGCTTCGTGTAGCACGTTGTCGATGTAGCGGAACTTCACGCCCCCCAGATGGGCACCTAATGGTGGAAAAATCGCGTTAGCTACAGACGGCTTGTAGATATCAGGCACATTGCTGGTGAGGTGTGCCACCAGTGGAGGCAATACCGTTGGCATGGGAGGCTCATTGTTCACCTCCTCTTCTTCCTCTTCCGCATCCTTGTTCTCTACCCTTTGGCGCTTCTCAGCCACCCCCAGCGCCCGCATCAACACATCAGACACCTTGCTGTCATCCTTGACGGTGTTGCAGGCACTCTTGATGGTGCTTTGCCAACGGGCGATTGTCTCGCCGTAGGTGGGTATGATGGCACAGAGTTCCTGCGGATCTTTGCCGTAGATTTGTGCCAAGTGGCAAGCCATCGCAAAGATAAAGGTATTCCTGCCCCCATGCTTCGGAGCTCCGCCCATCTGTTCCTCCAGTGCCTTCACTACAAGCTCTTTGTTCAGTTGCGCGCAGCGCTCCTGCAATTGAGAATTGAGCGAGTTCAATTCACAATTCACAATTGACAATTCACAATTAGGCTGCGCATCCCTCTCCCCTTGGGAGAGGTTAGGTGAGGGGACAATTTTCAATTTAGAATCGTAGATTCCACTATACGGCCCACCAAACAACATGTCATAGTCTATGTAGTAGATGTCCTCCTTGCAGGGGCAGTAGCTCAGGCGTGAGAAGTCCTTGCAGACCTCGTCGATAGGCTCCTGCATCAGTTCCGAAATCCACTTCTGGTC
>JAFSWU010000176.1 GCA_017444365.1 Prevotella sp. | reverse complement strand
TATACTATATAATAGAAAGATTCTCCGCTGCAAAACGCCTGGGAATTAACCATTAACCAAATTAACCTTTTTCAATTTCTTTACAAACTTTGACCTTTGACCGCAGTCAACATTGACCATTGACCACTGACGGTGAAGCCGTCACCTCTCAGTAACCGAGGGTGCGAGCGACGAGCGAGTACCCCCGGATAGGAGAACAGCAGGGTAACATCGACCCTGGAGGGGTCGCCCTTCTCTGCGAAAGAGGAAAGAGGAGAGAGGAAAGAGGAGTGAGGAGAGAGGAGTGAGGAGGGAGGAGAGAGAATACCATTGGACCATTGGACGATTGGACGAATAAAGATTCGTGTCATTCGAGTGATTCGTGTTCAAAAACCCCAAGTAACTGTCTTATGCATTTATTGTTCGAACTGCCTCACGATTAAGCCATAGGTCTGTTTTGTCTTCATCGAATCAACTTCCGAAAGTTGAGTTAATTCCCTTTCTCCGGCTCTCCCCCCCACGGGGGGAGTTGGAGGGGGCTTCTCTCTCCCCCTTCTTTCTCCGCTTCGCTATGAAAGCGTCCCAAGGGCCGAGCGGGGGAGCAGGAGGGGGGGCTCATTCTCCATCTCGGAACAATGCAACGGGGGGCTCAAAGCAATGGAACAGGGAGCTCAGAGCAATGCTTTGACGTTCCTGACGCATTGGTAAGTCATTTACCAACGGCTTTTTAGTTAACACCCGTTAAATGGAAAGATTAACAGAAGAAAAACTTGGAATGCATCTGTTTTCTTTGTAATTTTGCAGTATGGATTAGGGAGGAAGGAATAAGGATGAAGGTTTGCTACCCGGGGCTAATCTCATTCCACATTAGCTTCGCTGACTTTTGTCACGACTCGGCCAATCATGCAAGCATGTTGGCTCTCGCTGCTCCAAAAGTTCCACACTCCACATTCCACAAATAACATTAACACAACAACTAAATTAGAAACATTATGCCAGTAAACTACGTACTTAGACAAGAGAAGCGGGAAACCGCCAAGGAGTTCGGAAAGTGGTACGGCCGCGCCGTACACACGGGTGAAGTGAACATGAAGCAGATCTCCGACGAGATCGAGGAGAACGTCACGGCGAAGGCTGCCGACGTGTATGCCGTGCTGAAGGAGCTGGTGCGCGTGATGAAGCGCCACATGCAGAACTCGCAGGTCATCGTCATCGACGACTTCGGACGCTTCAAGATCGGACTGAAGACGAAGCCCGCCACCACCGCCAAGACCTTCTCCCCGCAGAAGAACATCGTGGGTGCCCGCGTGCTCTTCCAGCCCGAGCTCCACATCGACTCCGCCACCAAGAAACGCTCGCAAGCATTCCTCGACGGCATGACCGTGAAAGAGGCCGTGCAGAACGCTGTGGAGAAGGAATGACCCCCTCATTCCACATTCCACATTCCACAATAAACTAAACAAAACAAGCTATGAAACACGAAACTTGGAAAACGATTCTTCAGATTGTGATCAGCATTCTGACTGCCGCGCTCACCGCGCTTGGAACCACCAGCTGCATGCAGTGGCTGTAAGCCCCCTTCTACTCCCCCACAGGGGGAGAAAGGGGAGAAAGAAAAGCCCCTCCGATGCCCTAAAGGGGAAGTCGGAGGGGTTTTCTTTATTCTGTTGGTTCCAGGGGTTCGGGCTGGATGGGGTCGTTGTTGTCCCCCTCGTTGTTCGACGATTCGGCGGGGTTGTACCCTAAGCGCCAGTAGGTGCAGGCCATCTGCTCGTTGTCGAGCGTATAGGTGCAGGTCATTGTGGTCTCGGTGAGTTCCTGAACGTAGAGTGCCAGCACGCAGTCCTCCTCCATGCCGCCGGGCTCTGTTGCCGGGAGTTTCACGTCGTCGGTGAGCACGATGCGACCAGTCACGATGTTCAGGATGCCGTGCCCCGATGCGCCCTTGAAGCCCTGCTTCGTCCAAGTCCATTCGGTGTAGTTTTCGGGCACCACGTTTCCCTCCCACGAGGGGGTATAGCAAGTGTAGGTGGTGTCCTTGGAGTTGATGGCGAGGAGCACGGGAGCCGTAATCCGTTTGAGCTGCTGCACGTTCTGTGTGCTGACGCTCAGCCCGTCCTTCGTGCCGTTGGCACTCTTGAGCAGCCACGCGCCGCCAGCCACGTTCTTCAGTTCCACACTCAGTCCTCTGCTACCCGTTCCGCTGCCGCTGCCGCCGCTGGGCGAGTTGCTGTCATCCTTGCTGCAGCCGACCATCGTCAGCACGCAGGCGCACATCAGTATGCAAAATAATTTTCTCATATTCATATTTCACGATTATACTATTTTACGACTTCACGATTTGACTTCCATTCCCATTTCCTTTGCCTTCTTCATGAGCAGCTGCATGAGCGGCTCACGCTCGTTGGGCACACGGTTGTCGAGGACGGCATCTTTCAGCGTCTGCTTGAGCGTTCCCACCGCCGGACAGGGCGTGAGGTGGAACATCTCCATGATCTCGTTGCCGTCGATGACGGGCTGCAGCAGGCGTTTGTAGTCGCGCTCCTTCAGGTCGGCAATCTTTTCGCGCACCAGTCGGAAGTTGTCGAGGAACCGCTGTTTGCGCTCCTGGTTCTTCGAGGTGATGTCGGCTTCGCAGAGGCGCATCAGGTCGTCGATGTCGTCGCCGGCATCGTTCACCAGTCGGCGCACGGCGCTGTCGGTCACCTCCTCGTCGGCAATCACGATGGGGCGCATGTGCAGGTCAACGAGCTTCTGCACGTATCTCATCTTCGCATCCATGGGGAGCTTCAGCCGCCGGAAGATCTGCGGCACCATTTTCGCCCCTAAGTAGTTATGGTTGTGGAACGTCCACCCTTGCAGCGGTTCCCAGCGTTTGCTCTTGGGCTTGCCGATGTCGTGCAGGATGGCGGCCCAGCGCAGCCACAGCTCCATATTCCCCTCCCCATTGGGGGAGCCGGAAGGAGCTTTCTCTTTCCCCTTCACCACATTCTCCAGCACTTCCAGCGTGTGGTAGTAGTTGTTCTTGTGAGCCCTGCCGTTGCGCGTCTCCACGATGTCGAGAGCCGTCAGCTCGGGCAGGATGAGGGGCAGGAGTCCTGCGCGGTAGAGATAGTCGAAGCCCGTGCTGGGATGCGGAGCCATGATAATCTTGTTGAGCTCGTCCTGAATGCGCTCGCCGCTGATGATCTTCAGCCGGTCGGCGTTGCGCTGGAGAGCGTCGAAGGTCTCGTCCTCGATGTAGAAGTTCAGCTGCGTGGCAAAGCGCACACAGCGCATCATGCGCAGGGGATCGTCGGAGAAGGTGATGTCGGGGTCGAGCGGCGTGCGGATGATGCCGTCCTCCAGGTCGTATATGCCGTCGAAGGGATCTACGAGTTCGCCGAATCGGTCTTTGTTCAGGCACACCGCCAAGGCGTTGATGGTGAAGTCGCGGCGGTTCTGGTCATCCTCCAGCGTTCCGTCCTCGACAATGGGTTTGCGCGAGTCGTGGCTGTAGCTCTCGCGGCGGGCACCTACGAACTCCACCTCCGCGTCGGCCTCTCCCCTGCTCCCCCGCACCTTCAGTTGGGCCGTGCCGAAATTGCGGAACACCGACAGGTGCGCCCGTCGGCCGTAGCGTTGTTTCAGCTCTTCGGCCACACGGATTCCGCTCCCCACGACCACCACGTCGATGTCTTTCGAGGGACGTTCCAGAAACAGGTCGCGCACATATCCGCCCACGACATAGCATTCCATGTCGAGAGCGTCTGCCGCCTCCGAAATCTGATGAAATATATCCTGATCGAGTATCTGCGCCAAGTCGGCGTCGCTAAGCATTCTCATCCTTCATTTCTTCTTAGAGCCTGCAAAGATACTAAAAAGTTTTGGTTTATTTCTTCTAAGATAAAAAATTATGCATTATGCATTATGAATTATGAATTATTTAGTACCTTTGCAGCGGCTTACAAAATGCAAGCCAAGGGGTGCCCGTCGGTTGGCGGGCTGAGATTATACCCTCAGACCTGAACAGGATAATGCCTGCGTAGGAATAAATCGGTAAACCATCTCCTCCCCTTATTGTATAATTCATATATTAATAAGGTAAAAAAATGAAAAGACATTCATTCAAACTGGCTGCGGCCCTGCTGCTTGCCAACGGCGTGCTACAAACGACGGCAGCAACACACACTCCCGACACGACACCAACGGACACCACACGGATGGAAGACCTGCAAGAAGTGGTCGTACAGGGAGTGCGCGCACAGAAAGACGCGCCATACGCCGTTTCGAACATCAAGAAAAAGGAACTGCAGGCCTTCTCCAAGACGGGACGCGAGCTGCCCTTCCTCTTTTCCCAGACTCCTGGCGTGCTGGCCTGGAGCGAGAACGGACTGGGCATCGGAACCACTTATATGCGCATACGTGGTGCAGGCGACTCGCGCATCAACGTCACCATCGACGGCATGCCCCTCAACTCACCCGAAGACCAATGCGTGTTTTGGGCAAACATGAACAGCTATGCCTCGCTGCTCGGAAGCGTGCAGATACAGCGCGGCGTGGGAACATCGACCAACGGCGACGGTGCCTTCGGCGGTACCATTGCCCTCTCCACCAAGACGCCCGACGAACAGCCGTCGGCAGAGATTTCGGCCTCCTACGGCTCCTACAACACATTCAACATCGGAGGGGCATTCTCCACAGGGCTCATCGGCAACCACCTGATCTTCGACGGAGCCTACCACGAGACCAACACCGATGGCTACATACACGGCACCAGCGGACGCTCAGGCAGCTACTACGGAGGACTGACCTACTACGGACAGAACTTTGTCATCCGATACAAGAACATCGGCAACTTCGAGAAGACCGGACAGGCTTGGAACGGAGTAACCGCAGGAAACGACGACCTGAGCATCATGGATGGAACCTACGGCGAAAAGACCGGCATCAAGACCTATAAAGACATGTACAAAATGGGACTCGGACGATTCAACAGCCTCTATGAGGAGTTCGTGTTCAACGACGACGGCTCCTACTACACCCGACGCTACACCCTGCGCGACGGAACCGTTTGGGAAAAAGCCACCGACAACTTCTGGCAGAACCACAACATCCTCTCTGCCGCCTGGAACATCAATCCCCGATGGAAAGCCTCTGCCTCGCTGCGCTATACCCACGGCTACGGATACTACCGTGAGTTCAAACACGACTATAAACTGAAGAAGTTTGGAATCTCCCCCTTCACAGACGCTGAAGGCAACTACGTCGAGAGAACCGACTTCATCCGCAAGAAAGGACTGAGACAGAACTGCTATGGAGCTGTTGCCAACGTGAGCTATCAGGATGACCGATGGGATGTCATCGGAGGCGTAACGGCACAGCTATTCCGCTGCAACCACTTCGGCTACCTCACATACATCGCACACACGGAATTGGAAAACCGACTGCTGGCCAACGGAAACTACCAATACTACGACTCGGATGCCGACAAGGATGACTACAGCACCTTCCTGAAAGCAGCCTTTAGCATCACCCCACAATGGAAAGTGTTTGCCGACGCACAGTACCGCCGCGTCCGCTATACCACTGATGGGGTGAACGACAAGTTCATCAAACAGAATGGCACCTACGTGAACCAGCGGCTCGACATCGACAAACGCTACAACTTCTTCAATCCCAAGGCAGGAGTCAGCTATCAGCAGGGACCCCACCACGCATACGCATCGGTTGCACTCAGCCACCGCGAACCCGAGCGCAACAACTTTACCGACAACGGCGCTTACCCTGCCCCAAGAGCCGAGAAGCTCATCGACTATGAGGCCGGCTACCAGTACACCGCCAACCGCTGGCACGCAGGCTTCAACCTCTACTACATGGACTACACCGACCAGTTCGTGCAGACAGGAGCCGTGAGCGACATCGGCGAGAAGCTGACTACCAACATTCGCGACTCCTACCGCATGGGTATTGAGCTGACAGCCGGAGCCGACATCACTCCCTGGCTCTCCATCGAAGGAAATGCCGCACTCAGTCAGAACAAACTGAAGGACTTCGACGAGTTCGTGGAAGACTGGGATGACTGGGAAGGTAACACCGATGCCGCCCGCTACCACTGCGACGGCAACGGCGACGAGATGCGACAGCTGCACTACAGCAAATCAACACTGGCCTTCTCGCCATCAACCATCCTCAACGGATTCATCAACCTGCACCACGGCGGTTTCCAGGCAATATGGCACACCAGCTTCGTGAGCCGACAGTATCTCGACAACACAGAGAACAGCGAGCGCTCTCTGCCCTGCTACTCCGTCTCCAACCTGAACCTGAGCTACACCTCCAAGGTGAGAAAAGCATTGGGAATCAAGGAGGTCATCGTTGGTTTGAACTTCAACAACGTGTTCTCGCGCCGATATGCTGCCAGCGGATGGGTCTATTCCGCCATTGCTGAGAGCGCCGAGCATTACAACAGCAACCGCTACTACCAGATTGGCTTTACCCCCATGGCAGGGTTCACCGCGCTGGGACACGTGACGCTGAAGTTCTAAGAGCCCCCTCCAACTCCCCCAGGGGGAGAGAGGTTAGAGGTAAGGAGTAATAGGTAAGAGGTATGATAACAATTGAATTTATAGCCGACCATTGGCTCGACATCACCACCACGATACTCGGACTGGCATACATCCTGTTCGAGTATCGTGCCAGTGCGTGGATGTGGGGCGTTGGATTTCTCATGCAGTCGCTCGGCATCGTGCTCTACTATCAGAAAGGACTCTATGCCGACTGCGCTATGGAGTTCTACTACATTGCTATGACCCTCTACGGATTCTGGAGATGGACAGGGAAGACAGGGAGTGCAGGGAGTAAAGGGAGTGCAGGGGGAGCTGAACTTCCCATCACTCATATTCCCGTGAGTCTTGCCCTGCGCTGGGGGTGCATCGCCTGTGTATTATGGGGCACCATCTGGTGGCTGCTCACCACTTTCACCAACTCCACCGTCCCCATTGCCGATGCGTTCACCACCGCGTTGAGTCTGGTCGGCATCTGGGCACTCGCCCACAAGTATCTCGAACAATGGTTCGTATGGATTGCCGTCGATGTAGTCACCTGCGTCCTCTACTTCCATAAGGACATCCCCTTCAAGGCTTCTCTCTATGCCCTCTACATCGTCATCGCCATTCTCGGCTACCGCAAGTGGCGGCGGCAGATGACGAAGAACCCTGAATCAACCACATAACAACATACACACAATGAAAAGATTTGCATTCAAGATGTTCCTGAAGCCAGGGTGCGAGCAGGAATACGAAAAAAGACACGCAGCCCTGTGGCCGGAACTGCGCGCAATGATTAAGGAACAAGGTGTTGGCAACTACAGCATCTACTGGGATCGCGACACCAACATTCTCTTTGCCTATCAGGAGTGCTCGAAGGAGGGCAACTCACAATCCACAGAAAACATTGACCCCGTGACACAACGATGGTGGGACATGATGGCGGACATCATGGAGGTGAATGCCGATAACTCGCCCGTCACCATCCCACTACAGGAAGTCTTCCACTTGGATTAGGTTAGAGGTAAGAAGTAAGAGGTAATAGGTTGTGATTACTCCTCAAATGGCGAGGGATATCATACCTATTACCTCTTACTTATTACTTATTACCTGAGTTTATTCTTTTCCTGCGCGTGTGCGCTCCAGGTGATCAAGCAGCGTCTTGCGCATGCGCATCGACTTCGGCGTGACCTCCACAAGTTCGTCGGTCTTGATGTATTCAAGACATTCCTCAAGGCTCATCTGTACCTTCGGAACGATACGCGCCTTGTCGTCGGTACCCGATGCACGCACGTTGGTGAGCTGCTTCGCCTTGGTGACGTTGATCACAAGGTCGTTATCATGCACATGCTCGCCGACAACCTGTCCGCCATACACCTCTTCGCCCGGGTCGATGAAGAACTTGCCGCGATCCTGCAGCTTGTCGATGGAGTAAGCGAAGGCTGTTCCCGTTTCCAGAGCTATCATGCTGCCGTTGATGCGGCGCTCGATGTCGCCCTTGTAAGGCTGGTATTCCTTGAAGCGGTGCGCCATGATGGCTTCTCCCTGAGAGGCGGTGAGCACATTGGTGCGCAAACCGATAATACCGCGAGAAGGGATATCGAAC
>JAFSWU010000175.1 GCA_017444365.1 Prevotella sp. | reverse complement strand
TACAGACGTGATTTCTCATCGTTTCCTGCACCAGTACCCTTGTATTTGCTCTTGGTGGCATTGAAATTGTAGCTCAGGGTGAAGCCTACTGCCTGAGTGTAGGTGTAAAGGTTCTGGTTGGTGGTGCCGATGCCGTAGTAGATGATTACGTTTCGGCGTGCAGAGCGGAAGATGTCGTCGGCATACAGGGCGGCAACGAGGCTGCCCTTGAGGAATGTCTTCTGCAAGCGGGCATTGACAGAGCAGCTTGTGCCGCGATACATCATTCCCCAGTGGTTGCTGCCCGTGTAGCTGATGTCGAGCAATGCCTTGGCGGTGGTGCCGAGGGTGAACCAGTTCTGTAGGCGTGCGGAGAACTCAGGCTTGTCAAGCTTCCTTGGCGCACCGTACTTCTCTGCATCGAACATCTGCTGATAGAAGTGCAGGGTGGTGATGGGCTGCCAGATGCCGAGCCTTGGCGATGCTGTGAGGGTGGCATATATGCGGTCCTGGTGGTCGAAGTTCTCTGCGGTGATGATCATGATCTCGTTCTCCTCGTCGTAGATCTTGCCTAGGTTGGTAATGAGGTCATTCTCACGGGTGAAGCCCGCTGTGAAGTTCAGCCACGCATAGGTGAGGATGAAGTCGATGTTCTGACGGATGGAAGGGCGCAGCATGGGGTTGCCTCCCTCGTAGAGCATACGGCTGTCATACAGCACCATAGAGGTGAGCTGATTGTATGACGGACGGGTGATGCGCTTGGTGTAGCTTAGCTGAGCACCCCACTTGCCTTTCTGCCAGGCGGCTGACAGGGTGGGGAACAGGTCGTCGTAGGTGCGGCTCGGCTCTTCCTGCCTGACCCCGAATGAGCTGTAGTTGGTGGAAACGTGCTCATAGCGCAGTCCCGCATTCATTTGCCATTGTCCCAGATGCATCTGATATTCCGCAAAGCCTGCGATGTTCTTCTCTTTCCGCTCGGTGTCAGACTCAGGAATGATGCCCTCCACGTTGAAGTTGTTGCCGTGGCTCTGTGTGCTCGTAACCTCTGAGCCGCCAGTTATCTCACCCTTCCATACAGGATATGTCAGTACGAGCTTGCCAGCCACCATTGTGCTCTTGTCGTTGGTGGTGGTGTTGATATGTCGGCTACCGAGTTCCTCTGTATGCTCGTTCTGACTGGTGATCTTCTCTGAGCCCCGACGCAGGAAGGTGGCATTGAAGTCTATGTCCAGCTTGCCCACCTTGCCCACATAGTAGGAGTTAATCTCCCATGTCGGCTTGTCCCTTTCGCGGACATCAGTTTCCAGAAGCACATTACCGTAGAACTGCCCGTTCTTCGTGTATTGCTGATTCATGGCAGTCTTGAACATGCTGGAGGGCATACTCCGCGAAGAGATGCTGAAACCGACGGAGTGGTCGGTGCTGAAGTCGTAGCTGAGACCAGCCTTATACGTAAGCACGGTCCATGAGTTGTATATAGGGAAAACAGCCTTTGCGTTGAACACGTCCTTGCTGATGTGTATTTCCTGATCAACGTTCTGGTCAGCGCAGAAGTTGCCGTTGTCGAGGGCAAGGTTGGCGAAGACCTCAAGTCCGTTGGTGCGATATTTCAGGTTGAGGTCGTCAAAGTTGTACCACTTGTTGTTGATGCGTGACTGGTTGTAGAGGGAAAGGCTGAACCCGTCGCCCTGCGGTTTTTGGGTCTTGATGCGGATAACGGCATTAACCTCTGCATTATACCTGGCACCCGGAGCGGTGATAACCTCTACATTCTTTATGTCGGTGGATTTCAGCATCTTCAGGTCGCTTGCATCGTTCACCTTCTTGTTGTTGATGTAGATTTCAGGTGCACCCTTTGCGATAACCTCGAACTTGCCATCGCGACCCTGCACCATAGGGAGTATGGAGAGAAGGTCGTCGGCGGTGCCTACGTCGTGAAGTACGGAGTGCTCCACATCGACAGCCATTCCGCCAGCCACCATCTTATACTGAGGAATCTCGCCCTTGATCTCCACGCCCTTGATGGTGTAGGTCTCGGGATGGAGGGTTATGGTGCCCATCTTGCCCACGGCAGCATTGCGGGTTACGGTCTTGTAGCCTATGCTGCTAATCTTGGCAATGACGTGCTTTGCTTGGCAAGGAATGACGAAATCACCGTTTTCGTTGCTCACACCACCAGTGATGAATGCGGAGTCGGCAACAGACAGAAGTGATACGTTGGCGAAAGGCATTGGAGCACCTTTTTCATCAACGATGTGACCAGAGAGCTTGGTTCCTGACTTCTGCACGCACTCAATGTAGATATCCTTCTTCTCAAAGGTGGTGTGCATGGGATAGAAACCGATAACCTGCCTTACGGCATCCTCGACGGAGAGATTACGCATGGAAGTGGTGACGGTGAAGTCCTCCAGCTCATCAAAGATGAAATGAATCTTGTAGTTGTCCTGAGCATTGTCGATCCAGATGAGCGCGTCGGATAGTGACGTGTTGCGGAAGGTATGTGTCAGGCTTTGTGCCTTTACTGCTGATGAGGCGAAAAGGAATAGGAATAATAAGCCCCCTAACCTCCAAAATGGGAGTTTCTTGATTGTATTTATAGTGAAAGACATACTTAGTTTCGAATTATGAATTACAAATTACCTATATTCCCCTTTCGCCTTCCGGCTCCCTCTCTACGGGAGAGGGCGGGGGGAGAGGCCGCTCGCTAGTCTATTGTTATAGTTTCGTCGGAAAGAGTTAGGTGTACTTTCTCGAAGTGGTTGATGCGGTTTACAATATCCTGTAGCTTGTCATCAGCCTCCCATGACAGGTAGAGGCGTATGGTGCGTGCCTTCTCGTTGGCAAAGATGACTTTTACGCCGAAGTCTTTGGAGATCTGGTTCATTATTTCAGCCAACTGCACGTTGTTGAAGTTCTGGGCAGTCCTTATGGTGTCTGTCTTTTCTTCTACACTTGCAGACTTAACGGCATTCTCTTTTTCATCCACCACAGTTGTTGTCGTTACATTTGTATCTTCTTTTGCAGATACGAAGTGAGAGATAGCGGCGTATGAAATACCGGAGAGTGCAGCAAGGATGGCTAATGTGGCAGCCCATTGCATAGGCTTGTTTTTGTGCTGCTTTGACTGTTTAGCCTGTGTCTTTGTCTTGAAACGTTGCCACTCCTTATCCACATTAGGGGCAGGGATGTGGGAATCTTCGAGCATCTTATCAAGTTGCTCTTCTGTATATTGCTCTGAATTTAGGAGCATTCTTATTGGTTCTTCTTTTTTCATGCTTCTTTGCGGTTAAAAGTGTTACGCAGTTTTTTCATTCCTTGCACTAAGTGCTTGTTTACGGCTGATAAACTTATGCCGAGCGAATTGGATATATCCTTATAGGATTTCCTATCGTCGAAGTGCATGTGGATGATCTTACTTGTCTGTGGGGTGAGCCATCCGTCGATATAGTGGCGTATTATCTCGATAAGCTCGTCGTCTGGTCTTCCCTGCCATGGTTCCGGAAATTCCAGGTCTTGCGTGTTTGCTATCTGAGTCTCAACCTTTCTGTGCCTCTCCCATTGCGCAATTATGTTGAGGCAACGGTTTCTGACACAAGTCAGAAGGAACGACCGTTGAGATTCTTCACGCAGCTCCACTGTACCATCCCACAGACTTGCAAAGACATCCTGTACGGCATCTTTTGCCTCGTCTTCGTCGCCCAACAGGATATATGCCACTCGGTACATCCTGTCGTATTCAGAATGGAAAAGTTGTTCAAACTGTTGTTCTTTTTCTTTCATCTTGTTTCATTTTTTGTTGCTGTTTATCTTAAATACAACTGAACATGAAGAATGATTACCCCATAGATTCAAATTTTTTTGCAAAAAAGCTGATTTTTTTGTTTTTGCCTACAAAAATACAATATTCTTTTCATATATGCAATATTCCTGCCATAGATTTTTGTAATAAGACCAACAGAAACAGCCACCGCGTTTTCACAACGTGGTGGCTGTAATATTCAAGTTTTGCAAGTTCTGAGTTGCCTGGAAGGCAATACTATGAGTAACCGAGGCGCATATTCAACGAAGGAGAGGATGCCCTCGGATAGAAC
>JAFSWU010000024.1 GCA_017444365.1 Prevotella sp. | reverse complement strand
GCCAAGTTGGGCACGCTATACGATGCACGAGAACCTGCGCCGCTTTGTGCGTTTCGCCGTCAACGTGATGGATGTGCCGAACGATTTCACTGACCCTGAGGGCACCGCCTTGAAGGGTATCGAGGCGATGGAGCGCTTCTATCATGCCATCGGTATGCCCATTAACATCAAGGAACTTATCGGCAAGGACGTCACCGACGAGGAAATCCGCGAGATGACGCGCAAGTGCAGTCGCGACTACCAGCGCACCGTCGGTTGCCTGAAGGTATTGAAGGCTGAGGATATGGAGGCCATCTACCGTATGGCCCGTGGTTAAGTCAGGCCAGTGGCAGCGTGATTGTCAGGAAGTGACTCATGTCTTGCGCTGCCCTTAAAGATTGTTAAAGTTCTAAAGATTTAGAGCGAATTACTTGGAAGTTCTAAAGTTTTAGAGTATCTTTGCCGCCAGAAACTCTAAAACTTTAGAACAATGAAAGAGAAGAAACAGTTGACCAAGGCCGAGACACAGGTAATGAACGTACTGTGGAGCCTACCTGAAGGGCAGGGGCGCTCGGCAGAGATTATGGAACGAATGCCAGAACCGAAACCGGCTCTGACAACACTGCTGACATTCCTGAAGATTCTGAAGGACAAGGGATTCATCATTGCCGAGAAGGTGGGGAAAGGCCAACTCTTCAAGGCACTTGTCAGCCGTGAGGACTACACGCGTACGTATATGAATGAGGTGAAGCAGACGTTCTTCGGCGGTTCGTTCACTTCGTTGGTGTCGTTCTTCGCCAAGGAAGAGAAGCTGACCGACGATGAACTCAGCGAAATCCTCCGCATCATCGAGAAGAAGAATTCCTAACCTTCAATCCCCAACGCTTATGTATACGCTTGAAACAGGACTTTATCCCTTGGCTGCCATCGCGGTGGGTGCGTTGTTGACGCTCATCTTCTTTGGTGTGGTTAGGCTGAAGTGTGCGGCCCGCTGGGCCATCGGCTTCATCTTTGCGGCGATGGTGGTCATCACGGCCTCCTCGCTGGTGACGCCTGTGCGCTGGGTGGATCTTGATACCGCCGTCGAGGTGATGCAATCTGAGGAGACCATATTGAACCCCGTCGAGGCAGTGGGCAACACAACAGAAGAAGCCACGTCGTCGCAGCAGCTGAAGGTGAAAACCAAGGATATTGTGGCTGACGACAGTCCTACCGTAAAACCTTTCCTGATTGATGTATCGCGGATGGTCGGATGGCTATGGGTGGTCGGCGTTGCTGTTGTACTACTCAGCCAGTCTTGGCAGTTGGTACGCCTATACCGCTTGAGACGGAATCAGGAGGTTATAAGCCATGCCAGCGGGGCAAAGCTCTTTGCTGTCGATGGCACCCAAGCTTTTTCGTTCGGGCGGAGTGTGTTCGTACCCCGTATGTTCGACGACGAGATGCGCCAATTTATGACTTTACACGAGGTGGCCCACGTCCGGCACCGCCATTTCCTTTGGCTATGTGTGTGTTGGGTGCTGGTGGCAGTCAATTGGTACAATCCTTTCTGTTGGGTGCTGTATCGTGAACTGCATCTGCAACAGGAACTGCAGGTCGATGGCGACGTAATTCGTCAGGGCATCGACCGCAAGGCCTATCAATACTCGCTGCTACGGGCAACAATGCAGAGTGGTGGTCCCGTCTGGATTCTCTCAGCTTTTGGCCGCAACCCCGTCACGAAGCGCATTGCGTTTATGGACAGCGACATCAACCTGAGGGGCAGCGTGCGCCGCGCCCTCCTATCGGTGGTGCTGGCCTTGGCGGTGCTGTCGGCGGCGGTCGTCACGGCCTGCAAGAACAATGAAAAGGTGAAGGAGCACCCGCTGATGGGCTGGTGGAAGATGGATTTCACGAGGAACACCGACAGCGATACGGAGCTTTATCCCTTCGGCAAGCAGATTGCCTTCTACAACTACGACACGTTCCTCACTATTTGCTACCGTGCCCGCAACGGCAAGACGCTCGATTTCTCCTATTCCACGGAAGAGATGCGGTTGCGGGGCGACACGCTGGTCGATGCGATGGGCGACCCCTTGCGTTATGAGTTCATCGACGATAACACATTCCAGAACCGGTGGACACGCCAACCCTACCAGAACGCGATGCCGCAGGGACCGGAGATTACCGACCAGTGGAGCCGCATCCCTGTCGACGAAGAGCTGCTGGAACTGTTTGATGCGCTCCGCCAAGCTGACAAAGCACACGGCGGGAAGTTCGACGGTGTGTGGTTGAATCTGACCCAAACGGTAAAAGGCGATGATAGCAAAGAATATCTGCTCATCAGCGACAGCCTCTTCCTCAGCCTCTACTATCACCGACAGGAGCCCGAGGCCTTCCGTGCCGCAGGCAGCGGCTATAGCGGCATCCTGAAAGAGATTGGTGATTATCTTCAATTGGGATATATGGAACCGTTGGTGTACTCCATGCCCGATGTCGACCATCTGGTGGTACGCAAGGCGACAAATGAGACCGCCACGCCCCATACCTTCCAACGCATCGAAATGCCTGCCGAACTGAAGCGCATACTTACGGCACCCTTCACTCATGAGCACTATGACTATACGTATGCAAGAGAGAAAGAACAGCCCCAAGAAAGCGAAGAGGTTGAGACAGATGTGGTGAACATTCCCGAGCAGTTGCCATCGTTCCCTGGTGGGGATGTGGAACTGATGACTTGGCTAAACAAAAACACCAACTATC
>JAFSWU010000174.1 GCA_017444365.1 Prevotella sp. | reverse complement strand
TCGCAAAGCCAAGGACAACGAAGCCGTCAAAGGTATTTACATGGAGGCTGGCATGTTTGCTGCCGACTATGCACAGATTCAGGAAATACGCGATGCCCTGCTCGACTTCAAGAAGAGCGGAAAATGGATTGTTGCCTACGGCGACATCTATACACAGGGAACATACTATCTGGCTTCCGTTGCTGACAAAGTATATCTGAACCCGCAGGGTGAGGTCGATTGGCACGGCATCGGAGCACAGCCCATGTTCGTCAAAGACCTGCTGGCCAAGTTCGGCGTGAAGTTCCAGGTCATCAAAGTGGGTAAATACAAGAGTGCTACGGAAATGTTCACAGAAGAGAAGATGAGCGACTTCAACAGACAGCAGACAGAAGTCTATATCAAAGGCCTGTGGGCAAACCTCTGCAAAGCCGTCTCCGACAGCCGCAAGATCAGCGTGGAACAATTGAACACCTACGCCGACAGCCTGATTGTCTTTGCCGACCAGAAGGACCTCATCAAGATGAAGATGGTTGACGCGCTGCTCTATCACGACCAGGTGAAGGGCGAAGTGAAGAAACTTCTGAAGCTGGAGAAAGAGGATGACGCCATCAACCAGATCAGCGTTGCCGACATGCAGAATATCAAAGAGAAACAGGACGGCGAGCAGATTGCGGTCTATTATGCCTATGGCGACATCGTTGACAGCGAATCCGAAGGCATGTTCTCAGGAGGCGGGCACCAGATCGTATCAAGTGTTATCTGCAAAGACCTTGAGAAACTGATGGATGACGACGATGTGAAAGCCGTTGTTATCCGCGTCAACTCCCCTGGTGGAAGTGCCTACGCCTCTGAACAGATCTGGCGACAGGTGTCCCTGCTCAAGGAGAAAAAGCCTGTGGTCATCTCCATGGGAGGCTATGCGGCTTCAGGAGGCTATTACATGAGCTGCAACGCCAACTGGATTGTGGCAGAACCCACAACACTTACCGGCAGCATCGGCATCTTTGGAATGATACCCGACTTCAGCCAGCTGGTGACACAGAAGCTGGGCGTGAAATTCGACGAGGTGAAGACCAACCGCCATTCAACCTTCGGCACGATTGCCCGTCCAATGAACGAAGAGGAGATTGCCTTCCTTCAGAAGCACATCAATCGCGGATATGCCTTGTTCCGCCAGCGTGTGGCCGATGGCCGAAAGCTCAAGGTGGAGAAGGTAGAAGAGATTGCACAGGGCCATGTGTTCCTGGGACAGGATGCCATCAACCTGAAGCTTGTTGATGAGTTGGGCGGACTGGATGTGGCCGTAGCCAAAGCTGCCAAGCTTGCCAAGCTCGACGATTTCCACACCCTCAGCTACCCCGCAGAGCCGGGCATCATGGAACAATTGCTGAAAAAGGCACAGAACGAGAGCGGCACCTATTTGGATGAGCGCATGCGTTCAACTCTGGGTGAGTACTACGAACCGTTCATGCTGATCAAAACCATCAACCAGCAGTCGGCTATCCAGGCAAGAATGCCGTTCTGGATGAATGTGAGATAAGAGATGAAGGATAAAGGATGAAGGATGAAGGATGAAGGATAAGAAATAAGAGATGAGAGATAAGAGATGAGAGCAGAAGGAGATTTCATCAAGACAAACGAATGGCTGCGCCCCTTTAGCTGGCTTTACGGATTTGGGGTGATGCTGAGAAACGAGCTTTTCGAGCTGGGACTGCTCAAGAGCCGCTCGTTTGACATTCCTGTCATCTCCGTCGGAAACATCACGGTTGGAGGGGCTGGTAAAACTCCTCATGTAGAATACCTCATACGGTTACTGCAAGACAAGGAAAAGGTTGCGGTGCTGTCAAGAGGCTACAAGCGCAAGAGCAAAGGCTATCAGCTGGCAAACGAGCATACCACGATGAAGGACATCGGCGACGAACCGTTCCAAATGAAACAGAAATTCAAGAACGTCTATGTGGCCGTTGACAAAGACAGATGTCGTGGCATAACGCGTCTGACCACCGACAGCGAGACAAAAGACGTGGATGTCATCTTATTGGACGACGCCTACCAGCATCGCTATGTGAAACCGAGTATCAACATACTGCTTGTTGACTACCACCGGCTCATCATCTACGACAAGCTGCTGCCTGTTGGCAGGCTGCGCGAACCCGTGAGCGAGAAGTCGCGTGCCGACATGGTCATCATCACCAAGTGTCCAAAAGACTTGAAACCGATGGAGTATCGGGTGCTGACAAAAGCTCTCGACCTGTATGCCTATCAAGACCTGTACTTCACCACACTTGAGTATGACAATCTCCATCCACTCTTCAGTCATAAAAGCGAGCGACCGCTCAAGAGCATCAAACCCACGGAAAACGTGCTTTTGGTAACTGGCATCGCATCACCCCAACATTTGCTGGAAGACCTCAAGCCATTCACACACAACATTCGCACGCTTAACTTTCCTGACCATCACTATTTCTCAGGGAAAGACATCGCACGAATCAACGAGACCTTCAAGGAAATGGCTGAACCGAAACTGATTATCACAACAGAAAAGGATGCCGTGAGGCTAAAAGCCATTTCAGGATTCTCTGATGAAGTGAAAGCAGCTATCTACACCTTGCCTATCCACATTAAGTTCTTGCACAAACAAGATGAAACGTTTAATACTAAAATTCTAAACTATGTACAAAAAAATTCAAGAAACAGCATCCTGGTTAAAAGAAAGGATGACGACAAGCCCCAAGACTGCAATCATTCTGGGGAGCGGACTCGGAGAATTAGCTTCTGAGATACAAGACACCTACGAGTTTCCCTATGCGGAAATACCCAACTTCCCTATCTCTACTGTAGAGGGACACAGCGGAAAGCTGATCTTCGGCAAATTGGGAGGCAAAGACATCATGGCCATGCAGGGACGTTTCCACTTCTACGAGGGCTATGACATGAAGGAAGTTACATTCCCCATTCGCGTCATGTACGAGCTGGGCATCAAGACACTCTTCGTAAGCAACGCCGCTGGAGGAATGAACCCCGCATTCAAAATTGGAGACCTGATGGTGATTACCGACCACATCAACCTCTTCCCAGAGCACCCGCTCCGTGGAAAGAACTTCCCCACAGGACCACGATTCCCCGACATGCACGAGCCTTAAGACCTCAACCTCATCAACCTTGCCACAAAGATTGCCAAGGAAAAGAAGATTCGTTTGGTCTATGGTGTCTATGTGGGCGTACAGGGTCCCACCTTCGAAACACCTGCCGAATATAAGATGTATCGCGCATTAGGCGGCGACACCGTCGGCATGTCAACGGTACCTGAGGTCATCGTAGCCCACCACTGTGGCATCAAGACTTTTGGCATCAGCGTTGTTACCGACCTGGGCGGCTTCGACAGCCCTGTTGAGGTGAGCCACGAAGAGGTACAGGAGGCAGCAGACAAAGCACAGCCCATCATGACAGAGCTCATGCGCGAAATGATTAAAAGAGCAGAATAAATGGAAATAGCAAAGCTTGGAGAATTTGGCTTAATCGATCATCTCACCAAAGATATTAAGCCACAGAATCCATCAACAACGCACGGCGTAGGCGACGACTGCGCCGTGCTCTCCTATCCAGAGACGGAAGTGCTGGTTACCTCCGACATGCTCATGGAAGGTGTTCACTTCGACCTCACCTACATCACCCTGCGCCATCTGGGGTATAAGTCGGCTATGGTCAACATCAGCGACATCTTCGCCATGAATGGCACACCACGCCAAATGGTTGTCAGCATAGCATTGAGCAGACGATTCAAGGTGGAGGACATGGAAGCATTCTACGAAGGACTAAGGGCTGCATGCAATAAATGGAATGTGGACATAGTGGGTGGAGACACCACCTCGTCCTATACAGGTCTGGCCGTCTCCATCACCTGCATCGGCGATGCACCCAAGGAAGACATCGTTTATCGCAACGGGGCCAAGGACACCGACCTCATCTGCGTCTCGGGCGACCTGGGCGCAGCATACATGGGGCTGCAACTGTTGGAACGCGAAAAAGCCGTCTTCTATGGACAGATAGGAGAACTGCAAAAGAAGATTGACCAAGCCAAGAAAGACGGAGACGACAAGAAAGTTGCCATACTCAATGCCCAACTCTCAGAACTGAACGATTTCCAGCCCGACTTCTCCGGCAAAGAATATCTGCTCCAACGGCAGCTTCAACCAGAAGCCAGGGGCGACATCCATCAGAAACTGAAGGAAGCCGGTATCCATCCCACTTCGATGATTGACATCAGCGACGGTCTCTCCAGCGAGTTGCTGCACATCTGCAAACAAAGCCATGCAGGATGCCGTATCTATGAGAAGAATATTCCCATCGACTACCAGACAGCCGTGATGGCAGAGGAGCTGAACATGAACGTAACAACCTGCGCCCTCAACGGGGGCGAAGACTACGAGCTGCTGTTCACCGTTCCCATTGGCGACCACGAAAAGATTGAACAGATGGAGGGAGTGAAACTCATTGGTCACATCACTCGCGAAGAACTGGGCACCTGCCTCATCTCAAGAGACGGTCAGGAGTTCCCACTCAAAGCCCAGGGCTGGAATCCGCTATAGTACCAACAAGGATGCTTCCAAGGACGAAGGAAAAGAGGAATAGGATGATTCCAGTGACCTGAAATATACTTTTTTTGATAGAAAAGCAAAAATAACCCTCCAAAGTTTTGGTGGGTTATTTTTTTGTTGTATCTTTGCACACGCAATCATCGGATTGCCAAAAACGAAAGACATGGTGCCTTAGCTCAGTTGGTAGAGCATCGGACTGAAAATCCGTGTGTCCCCGGTTCGATTCCTGGAGGTACCACTCCTCCTTTCATTTGCCCCGTGACGGCTTTTAGCCTAAGCGGGGTTTTTTGCTAATATCGCCCTAACAAGAAATCATAAACAACAGAATACTAATAACTTAAAAACAGAAATGATGAAAAGAACCTTACTTTTCCTTCTTTCCATGATGCTGACTCTTGGTATCGGTGCTGAACCTATCACGCGCCAGCAAGCCTTGCTGAAAGCAAATGCATTCATGCAGATGCGTAACGACGCGAAACCATTGAGTGTCATTACCAATCGCAAGAAGTTAGCTCCACACCGTGTTTCCACAAGTGGCATTGAGCCCGTTTATGTTTTCAACCGTGGCAACAGCGAGGGATTCGTCATTGTCTCTGGCGATGACAGGACCATCGACATCCTGGGATATAGCGACCAGGGCGAGTTCGACTACACCAATCTTCCCGACGGATTGAAAGAGCTGTTGGCAGACTATGCCCAGCAGATAGAGTATCTGCAAGAGAATCCTACTGTTCCTGCAGCAAACGCCGTCCCCATCCACCCTGCCATTCCCAAGCTATTGACATGCACCTGGAACCAAGGCAATCCCTACAATCAGGAGTGTCCTGAATACTTTGGACTTGGTCGCTCCGTAACGGGATGTGTGGCCACAGCAATGGCGCAGATTCTGTATTACCAACGGGCCAAGTCGGTCAGCGAGACGCAGGCCGACATCCCAGCCTACGACGCATCAACAGAACATGAGACCTACGGCCGCCTACACGTGGAAGGAATTCCCAAAGGCTCACACATAGACTGGGCAAACATGCTCGACAGCTACTCTGGCAGCGAGACTTCCGTGCAGAAGAAAGCCGTTGCCGACTTGATGCACTATTGTGGCGTATCGGTAGAGATGGACTATACCAATAGTTCCTCAGGCGCCTATACCATTAATGTCGTTGATGCCCTGAAGAAATATTTTGGCTATGGAGAGTCCGTGCGCTACGTCTATCAAGCAGCATACAGCAATACAGACTGGGATGCCCTGCTCTACGCAGAACTGGCTAATGGCAATCCCTTCTACCTCTCAGGATATAACTCGCAGGGGGGACACGCTTTTGTCTGTGACGGCTACGATGGCAATCACCGTTTCCACATCAACTGGGGATGGGGTGGTTCAAGTGATGGCTATTATCTGCTCAACAAGCTCACACCAGGCTCACAGGGTATCGGAGGCACTACTGACGGATACAGTGATGGTGAGGCTGCCATTATCGGCATCGAGCCCGAGAATTATTCAGACAAGATCATCTCGTTTGACAATGGCATTGTCCGCCAGCTGTGCGTCGCCAACTGGGATACCAATAGCGATGGCAAGCTCAGTTATGGCGAGGCTGCTTCCGTAACCGACATCGGAACCGTATTCCAAGGACAATCCATAACAACATTCAAGGAACTCAAGGAGTTCACTTCGCTTACAACGATTCCTGATGATGCTTTCAATGGCTGCTCAAAGTTAGTGACAATACAACTGCCCAACAGCATCACCTCCGTTGGCGCACGTGCATTCATGGGCTGTAACGCCCTGAAGGATTTCAGATTCCCAGAGAATGCCATTACCATCGGCGAGAGTGCCTTCCAAGGATGTAGTCTGATGAGTTCGATTGCGCTGAACAAAGCACTTACCCAAATCGAGGCGCACACATTCGATGGATGCGCCGCCCTGACGAAAGTCGAGCTCCCCGCAGCAGTCAATGCCATTGGCGAACAAGCGTTTGCCAATTGCACAGGACTGGCCCAAGTGATTGTCAACAATGCCAATCCCGAGGAAATCGTTTTGGGTACAGGAGTTTTCACTGGCATCAACCTTTCCGATGCTTCCCTGACTGTTCATCAAGGCGGTCAGTCACTCTACGCTGTTGCCGATCAATGGAAAGAATTCGGGCAGATTATTGAGACACGTACCCGTCCTGCACCTGTGGCATCACCGCTCGTCACTGGACGCGAGATTTGTCTATACAACGTGGGAACCAAGAAATTCCTCACCAAGGGAGAAGCCTACGGCACACAAGCCATCGTTGGTGAAGAACCTGCCCGTTTCATTCTTCAACACGACAACGACATGCCCGCAAACACCTATTATATATATGACTACGACACAAGGTCCATCAATCACTTCCTTTTCCGTACATCCAACGACGAACAAGTAGGCACAGGAGTAAAAGCCGTCTTCACGGATGGAGCATTAAGCGAAAGATGCTATTGGACGGTTAGAATGGTTGACACCAACACATACACCTTCCAAGTACCTTCTGGCCAGAGCGAATATACCATTGGACAGTACTGGGGCGTACAGACCGACCATCAGAGCCATGTAGCCAGTCCCACGTGGGGTGTTTACTACGATGTTGCCAATAGCAGCAATCCCAACTGTCAATGGCAGTTCATCGACTACAAGGAGGTGTATGGCAAATACGATGCATCCTGTGAGTTGTTCAATCTCCTGGAGATTGCACAATCCAAGCATCTTAACACCGAGCGCGAACAGAAGATCTACAACAACTTCGACAGTTCCTTGGAGGAGTTGCAGACCGCCATGCGCATGCTACGCAAGAAATTAGGAGTCATAAGCTTCGAAGACCCATTGGTTCAATCTATTTGCATAGATAATTGGGACATTGATGGAGACGGAGAATTAAGCTATACCGAGGCAAGCATGGCTAATAGCATGAGTAACGTTTCCTTCTATCACTCCGATATAACCCGTTTCAATGAATTTGAATACTTCACTGGAATACAAGAGCTCTATGGAAACAGCTTCTACGGCTGTACAAAGCTTACGTCCTTGAAACTCCCAGAGTCGCTCAACACCATTTACTACCAGGTTTTCATGAACTGCACATCATTATCCGAGATTGAGTTGCCTGCATCACTTACCAGCATCGGCTTCAATGCTTTCACAGGAGCCACCGCGCTAAAGACCGTCATTCTGAACAATGAAGACCCATCGGCCATTTCGCTCGACGAAACAGCTTTCGAGGGACTCACGCTGGCCGACATGACCTTAGTGGTTCCCCACGGCTCCAAGGATCTTTATGCCGCAGCACCCATCTGGAAGGACTTTGGCACCATCAAGGAGCAACGTGCCAAGATGAAGCCCGCCTACTCCGAACTGAAACCCGACGGACAGTACTACGTATATAACCTTGCAACCAAGAAATACATCAACAAGGGCGAGGCATACGGCACACAAGCCGTCGCCAGCACAGAGGGAATCCTCTACACAGCCAAGCACACGGCAGCGATGGGTGCAAACGTCTATTATCTCACTTCCACCACTTCAGGTGCCAGTGGCTCTGTGCTCTTCCGCACCAGTGGCGACTCCAGGGTTGGAGATGGCGTCAAAGCCGTCTTCGTAGATGGTGCCCAGGGCTCCACCGCCAACTGGCAGGTTGCAGAAGATGGCGAACACATCTACACCTTACAGGTTCCCCAAAACAATTCCACCTATACCGAAGGACAATTTCTGGGCGTGCTTCCCACGCATGAGAGCAATGCCGCCAGTCCCACCTACGGCCTCTATTGGGACATCAACTACGAGGAGCATCCGCAGAATTGCCAGTGGGCCTTCATCAGCCCCAACGACATGCTGATAGCCGATGCGTTCAACAAGAATGTGAAGAAGCTGAAGAACATGCTCAGCCAGGCAGCTGTACAGGGTATCGACGCTGCGGAGGAGCAGGCCGTTTACGACAACTTTGAGAGCACGGCGGAAGATATTCAGACAGCCATCCATTCCTTGAGCAACAAGCTGGGCATCATCATCTTCACCGACGAGGCTGCCATGACGATCTGCCTGAATAAGTGGGACATGAACTGCGACGATGAGCTGAGCATAGAAGAGGCCTCCACCCTCGAAACCATCAGTACGGCCTTCCGTTACAACAACAATATAGTCAGCTTAGACGAGCTGAAGTATTTCACAGGCATCACTGAGATTCCCGCAGAGGCGTTCTATGGATGCAGCGGCATGATGTCGCTTTACATCCCCGTCAACGTTACGGCTATCGGCGAGAATGCCTTCAAGAACTGCAACAAGCTGAAGTACATCGCATTGCTGAACGAGGGCGACGCTCCTGTAAGCATTGCTGAGCAGACGCTTCCACGCACCTTGACCCTCTTCGTTCCTGCCAGCATGGTAGAGAAGTATCAGGCCGATGCCTTCTGGAGCAAGTACACCATCGAGGAATATACAGGCATCCCCACTGTGACAGCCAAGCCGCTGACTCGTGTCTATGGTCGCCCCAACTCAGCACTCAGCTATGCCGTTTCGGGTGCTCCCATCAACGGCGAGCCCGCTCTCAGCTGCGAAGCCGACGCACGCACTTCTGTTGGCGAACATCCCATCCATGTTTCTGCCGGAACCATCACCACTCCTGACCTGAACTGTGTGGATGGTGTCCTCACGATTACGCCCACTCCACTCACCATCACCGCCAAGTCCTATCAACGCGACTTCGGTACGGAGAACCCAGCCTTTGAAGTCACCTACAAAGGCTTCCGCAACGGTGAGACGGCCGATGTGCTGACCAAGCAACCTGTCATCGAGTGTGCTGCCACACAATATAGTCCCGTCGGCACATACGACATTCTCGTTTCTGGTGCCGAGGCTCTGAACTATGAATGCACATACGTGGCAGGAACGCTGACCGTAAAGGCTACTGCCGGCATAGAGACCACCCGCACGGAGAAGACATCCGAAGGGCCCATCTACGACCTGCAAGGCCGCCGTCTCAACGCCAAGAGCCTCAGCGAGTTGCCCACAGGCATCTACGTAATCGCAGGAAAGAAAGTCATCAAGTAAGAACAATGATTCCCCATATAGAAAAGAGACTGTACCAATCCGTACAGTCTCTTTTCTGTTTCAATAGAATCTCACATCGGTAATAATCAGAGAGCCCACCTGTTCATTGAGTCGCTTCACCAATTGGGAACGCATCATCGAGAGGTCTTGGCGGAGGGCACTGTTCGTGATTTTCACAAAGAGCGTTTGGTTTTTAATGAACTTCTCACCCGAGTATCGCGCCACGACCTTTCCCGTCACCGTCTCCCAAGAGTCGATGAGCCGTCGCTGCAGCAAGGGAGTCTCCAGCCCCTCTTCGCGCAGCACCTGACTGAGCAGTTCGCTTATTCCTTGTACTTTTCTCTTAAACATGATGATGGATGGACTATGAACTATGCACTATGCACTATGAACTATGAACTATGAACTATGAACTGACACCTCCCCTTGTTCGACATGAAAGAGACGATAGTCAAGAGCAGAGTGACGGAGTATGCGGTCGAGATGGTCGCGATTGGTATCGGTAATGAAGATTTGTCCATAGTCATCGCCAGACACCAGTCGGATGATCTGCTCCACCCTACTCGCATCCAGTTTGTCGAAGATGTCATCGAGCAGCAGGATGGGCATCGTGGTGCTCACCGTATGACACAGAAACTCAAACTGCGCCAGTTTCAGAGCCAGCACATAGGTTTTGTTCTGTCCCTGACTGCCCTCACGTTTCATCTGATACCCACCAAGCAGCATTTCCAAATCGTCACGATGGATGCCATGCAACGAGTAGCCCACCACGCGATCCTTCATGCGGTCGCGATGGATCACGTCGTACAGCGGTCCACGCTGGCAATGCGAAACATAGCGAAGCGAAACCTCTTCATTTGCTGTCCCCTCCTGTTGAGGAGGGGTTTGGGGGTGGTCAGCAATAAACCGATATATCCGTTGGAACGAGGGGATGAGCTGCTCGATGAAGGCAGCACGGGCGCGATACACAGCCTCTCCATGCCGCCCCATCTCCAGTTCAAGGATGTCGAGCAACTGCGCATCGGGCTCCTCTTCCTGCTTCAACAGCACGTTGCGCTGCTGCAAAGCACGGTTATAGCTCGCCAGACTTTCTATATACGACTTGTCATACTGAGCAATCACCACATCCATCAGCCGACGCCGCTCCTCGCTCCCACCCTCTATCAGCAGCGTGTCG
>JAFSWU010000173.1 GCA_017444365.1 Prevotella sp. | reverse complement strand
TGAACAAACCGCCCATACAACCTTCCCGACGAAGGCTGCCACGATTATGCCCAATGCCACGAACGACAGAGTCCGCCAAGGTTCGCTGAAACCGGGCATAAAGCCCAGCCATTCGACAAACACAAACAGACAAACAACTCTCAAGACAACCGAGAACACATCCCTTCCGGATGTCATTCTCTCAAAAAACAAATCTCTATTCATAGCTCATATTTAGAAATCGAAAATATCCCAATAAGTAGAACAAGACATTGATAACCAACAGGCCGATGATCTTTTGAAGCGGATGGAACGAGATAGTTTCCGGAACTGTCGTCAGCAGCAATACCACAGCCAATGCACTTGTTCCATATATGCACAATAAGCCTACTTTGCGCCCCCCCGCCATGAGGAGGCTGCCTACAGCGAAGGACACACTCATAGCAATGGTATACAGCAGAGCAACATCCGCTGGACACCGGAACACCTGGAAAAGCCCCACAATGGCTTTATAGGCAAAGAACAAGAATGCAACACGTAACACGTGTATTGAAAACAACTGTAACAATTGTTTATTCTTCATCTTTTCGCTTAAGAATTGATAAATGAAATTAAGAGGCAGTTCAACACTGAAAACACAATTCTTCTGTGCATAAAAAAGAGGTTAGCAATTGTCGGACTGCCCTTTTGCACATAGCCGTTACGAGAAATAACATAGAGACCATTCAACAAGTAAGGCTGCGACTCCAATTGCGCCAGTCGTTGTATATGCAGCCAATTTCGTGGCTGTTTTTCTTATTGCCTTTTCTACCGTTTTGATGATCATTTCTTTTGTTACTGATTGTCCACTTTTGGTCGCAATAGTTAGGTCTGTGGTTATTGCCACTATATCGATATAAAAGATTTGACCCAAGCAATGCAAGGCTTTCTCCTTGTCAAAAGCCATCACCTCATATCCTTGAGGCCCCAATATGTTAATCGTGGGGTCATCAATCGCATTGACAACTTCAAGGCCGGCCACAGCATACACTAACGATTGTTCCGTAGGACAAATGCTATTCATTTCTACCTGTGACATGCCCATTGAAACGAACATCTTCTGAGCGGCATCACCCACATTCGATACGGCTGTATTTATAGCCTCTATATCTTCTTCTGTGTAGAGAGGGTCTTGCTCGTTCCCAGCTCTTGTTTCACATTCCTTGGAAACCTTTTCTAACATGGAATTCAGTTGATTCCATTGCGAACAAAAATCATTAATATTCTCCTTTTCTTCAAGAGAAAGAGTTAATTCTGGTTGTGTATTGTTCTCTAAATCTTCAACCACGATTGAATCTGTGGTCTGACATGATGCCAGAGATACAGAAATACAAACAATGCTGATGAAATATAAAAACTTATTCATTTTTTTGTTAATGGTTATTACTATGATTATTACTATGATAATAGCTGGCCAGCTTTTTAATCTTACTATTAATTATTAGAGATTTATCACGCCTACGTATGCGTTTCCTTCTGCGTTAACGAAACGGATGACGTAGTTGCCTGAGAGGATAGAGGGCAACTCGATGCTGCATTCGCCATCGAGGATGAAATGCTGATAGGTCAATTCACCGTCTTGATATAATTCAAGGGTGTAGCCATCAAAATTGGTTCCAATACTTAATACTCCCTGATCAAGATAGACATAATGAGGAGCTATTGGTGCTTTAGGGCGCTGCGAAGCACCGCTTTTTACATCAAAAATACTCCACGTCAGCTGGATTTGCTCACCGCTACTGACTGGCTGATTACTTTGCGCCTGCATACTCCCTGCAAATAATATAAGGGAGAATAATGCTACTGCGATTCTTTTTCTTTTCATGGTGATATAATTTAGTTACCTCCTTTTGCTCATGGCGTTTGCCAGGCTCCGGGATTCGGGGTGCAAAGGTACGGCTATTCCAGGCTATGCACCAAATTTTCGGCTTACATCATTTACATGTGTTTGAAACACCTTTCCGAAATATTTATTAGAAATACTGACTATCAATAAATTAGACCCCATTTACATAATTTACATGTCAGGGCGAAAAAACCTCACCGAGCTCGTGGATTGAGCCGTCAAGCCCCTGCACGCCCTTCCTGCCGAACAGCTTTTTGTTGATGTTGCTGCGGCTATTGCTGATGCTTTGCGATGACTTGCCCAATAGGTTTTGTATCTCTGTTCCTAAGAATCTTAGTTTGGTCAATATTGTTATTTGTTTTTCAATATCTGTAAGAGCGACGTCCTCCCTGTTGATGGCCGACATAAAGTTTGGCAAATAGAGCTGGCATTTTACCATGAAATCGCTCCATAATGAGTCAGGAGCGGTTCCTTTTACAGCATATTGGTGCAAGCTCACCACTTCAGAACATGTCAGCAACTGATCTTCTATGCTCCATCTGTCTGACCGTTGTTCATCCTGTTTATGATTCATGATGATAGCATTCAGTCGCTTTATCTCGTTTGCCAAATCATCCTTTTCAGATGTCAGTTGAAGATAACTCTCCTTGCTGTCAGAAACGGCAGATGCCATTTCAGCATATTCCCTGCTTAAACTTGCATATCGTCTATAAGCTTCAGCATACCTTTCGTTCTGCAATTCATTTTTTCTCTGATGTTTCTTCTTATATTTATAAAAGGTGTGGAGAAGAATGAAATAGAAGACAACAAATAGCAATACAATGATACAGGTTATGTGAAGGGTGGTTCTTGCTTCGTGGCGTTTCTCTTCCGCCAATCTTTGGTACTTGGTATATTCATATTGCGACCTGATGAACTCCACCTTCTCTGTGGAAAGCTTTTTTAGGGCAGAGTCGTTGGCATTACAATACAGCTGTGCATACTTGATGACGGAATCAACTTGACCCAGCTTTTGATAAAGCATGAACAATCCTCGGTAGCCAGCCTCAGCACAATTCATGTTAGACGGAAGCGACAGCAGTTTGTAGAAAAGATGTTTGGCTGAGTCAATACGGTTGACCTGAAGCTGGTACCATCCCATAGAATAATAGTAGATTTCACGTCCAGACTCGATGTCGCCATTTCTGTTAAATATCCCTGCATGTTTTTCTTGCAAATCCATCAGACGACATGCTTCTTCCGGATGCTTTTTTTCGAGCAACCTGTATATCGCTAAAATATGATTTCCGTTAACATAAGTTTGATAGCCTTCCCGGATGAGCTTTTGGTTAGTTAGGTTTTCTGCATTAACAGCTTGGTCATACATGCCTTTGTCCCATAGCACTCCGCTTTTCCATGCATCGCACAGAATGACATTCAACGTGTCTTTGGCTTTTGATGCATAAAGTCTCATGATATCGAGTTCACGAAGATTGCTGTCTGGCAATCTTTGCTCAGAATAGATTTGCGACAGCTGCGAGTGCACCAGAAACAAGTGCTTCCAGTTGCAGTCGCTACGGGTGGTGTCGGCAGCCTGGTCGGCCATCTGGTAGGTTTCGATGGCTTGCGGCAACAGACCCTGGTCGTGATAGACTCGGGCCAGCAGGTAGAGGGCCTCCACACGCTCGTTGGGCGTGCCGTGACGACGGTAGTAGTCGGCCACATCGCGCATAACGGTATCACCTGCCACCGACTGACCCAGTTTGTTACGCGCCTTCACCTGCAGCAGTCGGTAGCGCATCTGCTGCCTGTGGTTCATGCGATGATAATCGGCGTGGATGGCATTGAGCCCTTCAGCAGCTGCCACGATGTCGCTGCCCGATTGCTCCATCAGGCTATCAGCACGCTGCAACTGCTCGTCGTATTGTCTGTTTTCATGGCAGGCCAGCACCACCATCAGCAATGCTGCCCAAATACAATATGCGAGTTTCTCCATTGGCATCGGACACTACAGGTCGCATCCTTACATTTTTCATGCAAAGATAAGGCAAATATCTGAAAAACCAACGATTTTATCCGCTAATTAACTTTCTTTTTCTATTATTAGCGTTAAATGAACGAAAAAGGATTCCTTACCTGACAACGAGGTCGAGGGTGATGGTGGTGCTAACGACACCACCCTTCGTCGGGATGCTGATGGGACATGCAATGTGCTGCAGACCCTTGGGACTGTCGGGGCCGACGGTATAGCTGACGGGGAAGAGCTCGCGGCGGTCGCCGTCGTCACGATGCAGCACGGCGACGGTGCGCTCCACGGTGTCGCCCGGTCGGAGGAAGCCAATGTCGAAGCGATTGGTGTTGAGGCGGATATCGTCGCTAATGCGAACGGGATACTGTCGGAGCAAGGTCTCTTCGCTGGTGATGCACGTTCCCTCAAGAGCCAGGGTGATGTTTTCGGGGGTACGAGGGTGCGAGGGAGCGGGGGTGCGAGAGATGTTTTCGGGAGTGTGTTCTTCAATGGTGCTGTATTGGAGGGTGGCGCTTTCATAGAAGTCGCCACCCTTGCCTTGGGGGTTGAAAACGAGCGTCACGTCGACAGTGTCGCCAGGAGCTATGGGCTGGTCTTTGTCGAAGAGGATGGTCGTGCAATGGCAGGAGGTATAGCCTTGCACGAGACTGACAGCCTCCGTCCCTCCGTTGCAGAGACGGAAGGTGTGGCGATAGGGGCCGTCAGCCTCGTGGATGGTGCCTGTCTGAGCGACAGCCATCCCCACGACAATGAGGGTATCAATGAGGGTAAGCATAGGCGAATGTTAGTGGATGCACACTTTGCGGCCTTCCTGGATGTAGATGCCCTTCTCGTACCCACGAGATACCAATCGCCCCTGAAGGTCATAGAACTGTTGATGCGGCTGAGAGGCATCACACTGTACACGTGTGATGGCTGTTGCTCCACCCGATGCCGTCTGTTGCGGATCGAGCGTCCAAGCCTTGAGGTTGCACGTCGTCGTTGCTGTGCAGAAAGCCTCAGCCTCCGTGGCTGCAGCATCCGTTGGGAAGAGTCTGACGGAGAAAGCCCAGCGGTCGTTGACAAAGATGTCCGCGATAGAGCCGTCGAGGAAGAGGTGGAGCTTGAGCTTCTCGCCGGCAGCGGGCTTTTCGGGCAGCGTGGCGGAATAGACGCCGTTGTAGGGCTGAGCGTCGTTGACCTGACGGTCGAGAGAGTTGAGGTTGAGCGTCAGCGTGCCGCGGTTGCCGTCGTAGGAGAGAATGGCCTGGCGGTTGCCCGACTTCAGGAAGCGGAAGCCCATCTCGCCCAAACCGACGGTAAACTCGCCCATGAGCTCTATCTGTCGGCCGCTTACGGGAGCGAGCGACTGCCGACCGAGGAGGTCACCGCTGTATTCTGCCTTCGTCTGCGTGCGCATGGCTGTCAGCCCGCTATAGGGCTTCTGTACGAGCTGGTTGTTGGCATCAAGGCTGATTTCGCGCGGCAGCGAGTAGTTGTGAGCCCATCCCATCTCGAAGTTGGTCTGTGTGGGCAGTTTATCAGGAACGATGCCCAGCAGGAGCGTCTTGCCTTCAGCTGTCTGATAGATGGTGGGCGAGAGCAGTCCGTAGCCGTCGCGGCTGATGCCGCCCATTTCGAGATATTGCATACCCGAGCCGTCGGGAGTGAACTTGCCGTCGGCACCGATGGTGCCTACCCAGCAGAGCGTGCGCACACCGGCACCCGTGTTGAGCGGCGTACAGGTGAAGAGCCATCGTCCATCGCCCATCGGTGTGACGTTGGGCATCTCCCAGAAGGTACCATGCTGATTGGCGTTGCCTCCTTGGAAGAAGAGGGTACCGTCGTTAGTCCATGAGCCGTTCTCCAAGCGATGGAGCGTACAGGCGCCGACGTTGTTCTTGCTTGTGCCGACAATGATGTACTGTTGTCCGTTGGCGGTGAAGTGGTAGGGATCGCGGAAGTCGTCGGAGAGTCCTGCAGGCCGTCCGTTGACGACGATGCCCTGCTTCTGCCATTCGAGGAGCGAGCCATCGGTGGCTGTCGCCTTGGCGATGGTGGCTCGTGCGTTGTCGACGGCGGTATAGAGGATGGTGGGCGTGCCATTGTCGTCGTAGAGACATCCGCTCCAGCAGCCCTTGATATCGTAGTTCTCACTGGGTCCGAAGGCGATAGGCTCTTCGCGCCAGAGATAGAGATTGTCGGAGGTGACGTGTCCCCAGTGGAGTCGCGACATGTAGGGTCCGTTGGCATTCTTCTGGAAGAAGACGTGCCACTGTCCGTCGCTGTAGGTCATTCCGTGTGTCTCGTTGGTCCAGCTGCCGCCGGGCATAGCGTGGAAAGCAGGGCGCCAGAGGCTCTCAGCATATCGTTCGGCGGGATAGTTGAAGTTGGGTGTTGGGTGACGGGTGACGGGTGTTGAGGGAGTGACAACCTCGTTGTAGAAGGCGATGTCGTCGATGAGTCCGCAGAAGGTGTTAATGGAGAATGGCCCATGCTTCAGCTCGGTGGCATCCTTACCGACGAAGAAGTCGACGGCGGCATGAATCATGTCCGAACGGCTCATTTTGCTGGAGCCTATCTCCCGACCGTCGAGATAGAGCTTGGCGCTGTTCGACGGCTTGTCGAGCACGGCACAGAGCTCGCACCATCGGCCCCGTGGCAGCTTCTCCGTGCCGTTGACGGTGAAGAGATAACCATTGGCGTAGGCCGAAGCGAAGCGGAAGCGCAGGTCGCCCTGCGAAGAGAGCTCAAGGGCGAGCCCCTTCTTGCCCGACTCGTCGAGATTGCCGCAGATGGTGGCAAAGGTGGGTGTCGTCTCGGCTACGTCAACCTGCATCATGGGATAGCTCTCGGCTGCCAGTACGACGCGCAGGGTGAGCGTCGACGTGCTGAGCGAACTGGTGGGCAGCGTGCCTCTGACGTAGTTGGAATAGCCGTCGAAGCGCAAGGCCTGTCCGTCGATACCCTCCACGTTGCAGGCTGGCAACTGCGAGTTGACGGCGAAAGAAGTGTTGCTGACTTGTTCTGTGACGCTGCCGCCAGCAGTGAGCGACATGTCGAAGTGTGCGGCTGGCTGCTGCGCATAGATGGTAGCGACGTGGCTTGCCGACAGCATGGCCAGTGCGAGGAATGTTTTCTTGTTCATAGATTGTATACGTAACTTTTGATTCATACTCTTGCTCATGTAGTTTGAAAATGCGGGGCAAAGTTACGGTGTTTCGCTGAAACATCGTGTAAGAAATGTTTCAAAAGATACAATATTTCGTTCAAAAGCGCATTATAGCAGGGTCGTGATGTAGTCGCGGCACTGCTCCATGAGCCATTTCGGCGTACTCGTGGCTCCACAGA
>JAFSWU010000172.1 GCA_017444365.1 Prevotella sp. | reverse complement strand
GGACAAGCGTAGTTGAAGGCATGACAGCCTATTCGCCGGAGGATCTGAAAAAACTGCTTGACGAAGCAGGTTTCACCCAGACGGAAATCCACCGTAAGAAACCTGCGTATGCCACAATCATTGGCGTAAAAGCATAATTACTTCTCAAATTATCATAAATTCCAAGGCAAAATCACCTTGCTTTGGGATTTTTTTTGTATATTTGCAGTGGAATTACCAAACAAAGACTATTATGAGAAAAGCGTTATTCTGCCTCATGGCAATGATGAGTGTGCTGACAATGACAGCACAGAGTGTTTATGATTACACGGTGAAAGACGATGCAGGAAAAGACGTGTCGCTCGCCGAGTACAAAGACAAGGTGCTGCTGATTGTGAATACGGCTACCCGCTGCGGATTCACGCCTCAGTACAAGGACTTGGAACCGCTCTACCAGAAGTATCACGCTCAAGGCTTCGAGATTCTCGACTTCCCCTGCAACCAGTTCGGCCAGCAGGCTCCTGGTACGATTCAGGAAATTCACCAGTTTTGTACGGCCAACTATGACATCCACTTCCCGCAGTTCGACAAGATAGATGTGAACGGTGAGAATGCCCATCCGCTCTACACTTGGCTGAAGGCCCAAGCTGGCGGAGGCGACATCAAGTGGAACTTCACCAAGTTTCTCGTTGGGCGCGACGGCAAGGTCATCAAACGCTACGAGTCGCGCGATCAGATTGCCACCATCGAGGCCGACATGCAGATGGAGGTCAATCTAGTGCTGAGTAACATGATGGCACGTCGTTCTGTCCGTAAGTATCTCAACAAGCCTGTGGAGCATGAGAAGTTGGAAACCATCGTGAAATGCGGCATCAATGCACCGAGCGGTATGAACCGCCAGCCGTGGATTGTCCGTGTGGTGGAAGACCAGAAACTGATTGCCGACGTCAACCAGGCTGCTGAGAGGAGCCTGTTTTACGATGCGCCCGCCCTCATCTGCGTCTGTACGCCTGCCAATGGCGGTGGCGAACTCGATGCAGGATTGCTGGGCGAGAATATGATGCTGGCAGCTTCGTCATTGGGTTTGGGGACTTGTTGCCTTGGTGGTCCTGTGCGTTTCCTTGTATCGAACGAGAAGTGCAAGTTCTTCCTCGATTGCCTCGACATCCCCGCTGATTACAAGCTGAACTACATCCTCTCCATCGGCTACCCCAATGAGCAGCCTGATGCTAAGCCCCGAGATGCATCGAAGGTGAAGTTTATTAAGTAATTACTTCCCCTTTCTGAACTCTCTGGGGTTCATGCCTTTCATCCGGTTGAAGAATCGGGCGAAGGTGGTGACTTCGGCGAAATGGAGCTGATCGGAGATCTGGGTGATGCTCATCGAGGTCTGACGCAGCAGGAATGTGGCCTCCATGAGAAGCATCTGGTTGATGTAGTCGACAACGGTACGGCCACCTGACACTTGGCGGACGACGCGCGAGAGGTAGGTGGTGGTGATGCAGAGTTCGGAGGCGTAGAAGCCGATGTCGTGATGCTCTTCGAAATGCTGGGGCAACAGGCCGAGGAAACCGAGGAAGATTTCTTCGACGCGCTTAGGAAAGCGGTGCTCGCGGATGCTATGCTGCTGGACGGAGGAGAGGTCGGTGAGGAAGAGGTTAAGAGCATCCGCAGGCTATCGTTAGCCAGCGGGAGCCCCATCTGCTGATAGTGAATCATCATCTGCATCAGTTCGCGCAGGCGGCGAAAATCATCGGCTTTCAGCGGAAACACGGGCGAGGTGAGTTCGGTGCTCCCGTAAACGCTGGCAAGATTGCGGAAATCACAGGTATTGACCGCAAGGAGGTTGACAAGGCTTTCGCCGAGTTGAAAAAGGAAGGTACGATTGTGTCGCCCGTCCGCTGCAAGTGGCAGCCCGCTTGATGATCTCTCATGGCATCGAATGGTGCATCCGCACCGCGACGCTTATAAATTTTTTCTTCGGGGGAGGGCCTCGACTCTCCCCTTTCTAATCCTAAAACGAATACGATTATGACAAAGTTCAAATGTCCCTGCAAATACACCTACGACCCCGAAAAGGGCGACCCCAAACAGAACATCCCTCCCGGCACTCCCTTTGAGGAATTGCCCGACACATGGCGCTGTCCCCGCTGCAAGCGTAAGAAAGAGAAATTCGTACCAGTAAAAGAATAAATCAAGAACTATTGAAATCAAAGCAGTAAAATTCCGCAGAGACGGATTCTATACCCAGCCCTTCGTTTTCGGAGGTGAGGAAGGGAAAGAGAAATTTGATAAGAACGTGCGCTATCGTGGCAGTCTTCAGAACTATCTGATTGATACGGGTAGCGAGGTGATTCTGGTGGATACCGGCCTGCCCGCAGGGACTCCTGATGAAGTGCCCAATGTAGATTCGCCCATCTTCACCGGCAAGGACATCTGTAGCTATATGGATGCTTTCATGGCTCTAGGCTACATGCCTGAGC
>JAFSWU010000171.1 GCA_017444365.1 Prevotella sp. | reverse complement strand
GTGTAAGTGACGGAGTGGATGAATCCTGCATCATAGTCGATACCGAAGTTGGAACGGAGCACCAAACCCTTGATGGGGGTGATGTTGACGTATGCGTTACCGAAGATACGCCAGATTTTCAGACGGTTGTCGCGGTTGTGGTAAAGCTCGCGCAAGGGGTTCTGGCGGTCGCTCATACCTCCCACGGGTCCTGAGAATGTCACGCCATCCTCCTCATATACGGGTACGGTGGGCGCCATCTTGAGCGCATTCTCCAATGGCTGGCAGTCCACTTGGTTTGAATAGGTGATAGTGGCATTCTCGCCAACGGTCACGATGCTGTTAATCTTGTAGCTGGTGTTGATACGTCCGGAGATGCTCTCGAAGTCGGTATATTTCAAGATACCATTGTTCTTCTTGTATCCGATGGAGAACAGGGCTGACGACTTGTCGCTGGCATTCGATACAGACAGGTCATAGTTCTGTGAGAATCCCGTGCGTGAGATTTCGTCCAGCCAGTCGGTATCCGAGAAACGCATGGTGCGCTTCGAGTTGATGAAACCATCATACAGGCCGTTCACCGTATATTCATTGTACTGTCCCGTGGCGGGGTCGTATGCACGGATGGATGTTCCAGCCGGGGCATTGAGGTTCAATCCATAGTTCGAGGCATAAGCCACGGGGTCCAACCCGTCGTTCAGGGCAGCCTGTGCCATCGCTGTGGCATATTCAGCCGTGTTGGCGAGCTTCATCATGGTCTGCGAGTTGTAGAACTGCGTGGTGAGATTGGCTGAAAAGTCCACTTTCACCTTGTCGCCTTTCTTTCCGCTACGGGTGGTGATGATGATCACACCATTGGCAGCGCGCGAACCGTAGATGGAGGCCGATGCGGCATCTTTCAACACCTGCATCGACTCGATGTCGTTCATGTTGAGCGTGTTCAGGTTGGTGGTGGTAGGCACACCGTCGATGATGAACAAGGGATCCTGCGAGGAATTGAACGAGCCAATACCACGGATGCGTACCCTACCGGCACCCACGGGCGAACCGTCGCTGGTAATGGTCATGCCCGGCACCTTTCCCTGCAAGGCGCGCATGGGGTCGGTGTCTGAAGAAGTCTTCAGCTCCTCCGTCTTGACCACTGCCACAGAACCCGTCAGGTCGGCCTTACGCTGCACCTGGTAACCTGTCACCACCACCTCTGCCAACTCGCTGGCATTGTCTTTCATGATGACTTGCATCCCCTGTGTTGCGGGTAATTCCTGCTTGTCGAAACCGATGTAGGTGAAGACGAGGGTCTTTCCTGCCTCTACCTTCAACTTGAAGTTTCCGTCGATGTCGGTCACCGCTCCGTTGGTGGTGCCTGATTCCATGACGGTGGCGCCGATGATGGGCTCGCCTGTCGCGTCGACGACGGTGCCCATGATTTCCGTCTGCGCGTACATTACTGTACTTGCAACGATGAGCATGGTGCTCAGAAGCAATCGTTGTAGATGTTTCATTTGCTTTTTGCTTTAAGTTAGTATTATTTGATAATTGTAATAAATTGTTGTTTTGCTGCAAAGTTAGTGTCATTACGAGGTTCAGGCTGTCATTTTTCGTTCTTCCATTCCCATATTTGTTGCATTGAAACATTTTTGCGAGTGAATGAACGATTATTGCCATTCCTTTCCGATGGTTCGTCGTACCTTTGCGTAGGGAAACAAAAAAGGTGTGGACGAAATCATTTCACTTTCGAACCTTGGTCTGCGACAACCTTTGAACAGATGAAATGTCAGTCCACACCATATTTATATATATAATGCTATGGTGAAGTCCCGAACTCCCTATTCATCTCCCAAGGTCGCAGTTTGGTTCGAAAAGAGTCAGTAACTCGTTATTTTTCCCACAATGTCTTGCCTTTTTGCATCAAGGCGGTCTTCTTCGGCAAAGATAATAAAATAATTCTAATGGGCAATGCTTTTGCCCTAAAGTTTTCTGGCATCGCCTGGCACCATCCCGTATTCGTCCTTGAAACACTTAGAGAAATAGGAGGGCGAGGTGAATCCCACCTTATAGGCCACCTCGCTCACGCTGAGGTCGGTGGTTAGGAGGAGTTGCTTGGCGCGCACAAGCCGCGCCTTGCGCAAGAGGTCAACGGGCGAGCTGCCTGTTAATGCTTTCACCTTACGATAGAGTTGCACCCTGCTCAACCCCATGTCGCTACCGATGTCTTCCACGCTCAGTTCGCTATTCCCCATCCGTTCCTCCACGACGGTCTTGAAACGGGTGATGAACGCCATCCCCTGTGCCGATAATTGCGGGGATGGGTCGGTGGTTCGACGCGTGGTTTCTTCATCGTCAGATGAAGGTATGTCGGTGTGGCTTTCCGTAGAACCGTCGCTTCCACCCTGGGGGATGCTCCATAAGTCCTTCAGCAAGTGACGGCTTCGGAGCAGGTTAGTGATGCGTGCCAATAGCAGGTCGGGTTGGAAGGGCTTTGTGATATAGGCATCGGCACCGCTCTCATAGCCCTCGATCTGGTGACGGTTCAATGCCCGCGCAGTCAGGAGAATGACGGGGATGTGGCTGGTAACCTCGTCGGTTTTGACATGTAGGCAAAACTCCAAGCCATTCATTACAGGCATCATCACGTCGGAGATAATCAGGTCTGGCACCTGCTCACGTGCCACCGCCAGCCCCTCCTTGCCATCTGCCGCCTCAAACAGCTGGTACTGGCCCTGTAAAATGGTGTGGAGGTAGGTACGGATGTCGGCATTGTCATCGACAATGAGGACGGTGGGCATCTCTTCCGGGTCTTGTTGGGAGGAGGGAGTGTCATCAAGGGGAGAGGAAATGGGGTCGATGCTGGCGGTGAGGGGAGCGTCTTCCACGGGTATTGCTTGCCATCTTGTCCCCTTCACCTGCACATCGAGCATCTTGTTGATGAGCGATGTCAGTTGATGGGTGTTGCGCCTGACGATGGCGAAAATGCGGGATGTCTCCGCACTTGCCTGTTGGATGTCTGGTCTCTCTGCCAGCTGGGTCAAAGGACCCTCAATGAGAGTGAGGGGTGTGCGTAGCTCTTGGCTCGCCTGTGTGTAGAAGTCGAGTTG
>JAFSWU010000170.1 GCA_017444365.1 Prevotella sp. | reverse complement strand
CTATGACCTGTCCGCCCAATCGTGTGATGTGGGCCTTGGTTGTCGTGAAGTGGAAGTTCATAATGGTCACCATACCAGGCTTGACGTATGCTTCGGCAAGGATGTTCTCGCAGGCACGTCCCTGGTGAGCAGGCAACACGTTGTCTGTTCCAAACACTTCCTTGACAGCTGCTTTCACCCTGTTGAATGTTTCTGAGCCGGCATAGGAGTCATCGGCTTGCATCATAGCTGCTGTCTGAAGGTCGGTCATTCCGTTTACACCCGAGTCGGTGAGCATATCAAGATAGATGTCTTTGTTCTGAAGCAGGAAGGTGTTGTTTCCGGCTTCCTTGATAGCTTGGAGACGTTCTTCAACTGGCAGAAGATGAAGCTTCTGCACGACACGCACTTTGTGCATTTCGAGAGGCACCTGCTCCTCTTGCTTGTAGAATTTTACGTTTGACATTGTTTTGAAAGTTTTGTTATTTGATTCAGTTATGATTGTAATTTTCTTAATCAATGTCTGCAAAGTTACAATAATTTTTAAGAATAGACATAGTTTTTCGGAAATTGTTTGCATTTTGTCACTTTTTTCTTTTAAAATGGTTCAAATTCAAAGAAAAATGGTTATCTTTGCACCAAATATTTGTAATTACGTATTTTCATTTTATGGCAAACAATATCTTCAAGGGTTTAGGCATTGCGTTAATAACGCCTTTTAAGGCAGATCATTCCGTAGATTACGCTTCGTTGAAACGATTGGTGGAGTACCAGATACAAAATGGTGCCGACTTCTTTTGCATACTGGCAACGACGGGCGAGACGCCTTGTCTGACTCAGGAAGAGAAACAGCGCATCAAGCAGTTGGTTGTAGAACTCAATCATGGTCGTCTGCCAATATTGGTAGGCTGTGGTGGCAATAATACGGCTGCTGTCGTAGAAGAGTTGAAGACGGCCGACTGGAGTGGGGTAGATGGAGTACTGAGTGTTTGTCCTTATTATAATAAGCCTTCACAAGAAGGTTTGTATCGCCATTTCAAGGCCATCGCCGAAGCAAGTCCTCTTCCCGTAGTATTATATAATGTACCCGGGCGCACGGGTATCAACATGAAAGCCGAGACAACAGTCAGGCTGGCCCGCGACTGCAAGAACATTGTGGCCATCAAGGAGGCAAGTGGCTCCCTAGAGCAAGTCGATGAGATTATCAAGAACAAACCGACGGACTTCGATGTGATCAGCGGTGACGATGCTTTGACGTTCCCCATGATTGCCAGTGGTGCGGCGGGTGTCATATCCGTTATTGGCAATGCCCTTCCCAAAGAATTTTCTCGCATGATTCGCTATGAGTTCCGCGGTGAGTATGAACCGGCCCGCAAGATTCATCATCGTTTTACGGAACTCTATAGCTTGCTTTTCGTCGATGGAAACCCTGCAGGCGTGAAAGCTTTATTGCACGAGATGGGCTTTATCGAGAACGAACTGCGACTGCCGCTTGTGCCAACCCGTATAACCACGATGCAGAAAATTGCCAGCGTGCTGAAGGAATTGTCGTAACATCTGATATTTATCATTCCTTTAACGAGTGTTAACTGAAGAGCAGAGGGTAAATGACTTACCCCTGCACCGATATCGTCAAAACATTGTTCTGAGCATCCCGTTCCATTGACTTGAGCCGCTTGTTCCATTGTTCCGAGATGGACGTTGTAGTGTAACGGGGTGGAGAAAGGGAAGCTCCCTCCAGCTTCCCCAAGGGGGGAAGAGAGAGTTAATAAGGAAGAGGTAAGATGTAATAGGTGTGATTACCCTAAAAATCGATAATATACTGGCAATTTGTTCCGCAATTCAAAATTTTGATATATATTTGTACCCTGAATCAAAAAACAGTCAGGGAATGGAAGCAATATATATTATAATAGGTGTACTGGCAGGGGGAGTGACGGCATTCTTCCTTGCCAACAGGAAGCGAAGAGAGACAGAGGTGGAGCTCGTGGAGTGTAAACTGCGACTGGAGCGTGCCAACACGCAGTTGGAAACGGAACGCTCACAGGCACAGAACGAGCAGACGATGCTGACCGCACAGCACGAGAAGGAGCTGAGCTCGCTGGCGGAGCGGTACGAGAAGGAAATAGAACTGCTGAAGGAGCAGAACGGCAAAGAGGCGCAACTGCGACAGGAACAGTTTGCTGAGCAGCTGAAGACTGTACAGGAGCAGTTCTCGAACCTGGCCAACAAGGTGCTCGAACAAACCTCCGACCGGCTGAAGACGCAGAACACGGAGTCGATGAAAACCATCACGGCTCCGCTTCAGCAGAACATCGAACAGCTACAGAAAGCCATTCAGAACACCAATAGCGAAACGGCCAAGAGCACGGCATCGCTCGCGCAGCAGCTCAAGGAAATGGCCGAGCAGACAACCCGCATCAATACCACCGCCACAAGGCTGACCAACGTCATCCGCGGAGGCAACAAGGCGCAGGGAAATTGGGGCGAGCGCATGCTCACGGAGATACTGGAGGCGCAGGGCTTCCGCGTGGGTTTCGACTACGATGTGCAGCAGGTTATCGCAGAGGACGACGGAGGAAAAAGACTCATCCCCGACGTGGTGTTGCACTATCCCAACAACGAGGATGTCGTTATCGACTCGAAGATGTCCATCGAGGCCTACTATTTGTACGTGAACACCGAAGACCAGAACCAGCGCAAGTATTATGCCCAGGAACTGGTGAGGAGCATTCGCACGCAGATGGTGAACCTCTCGCGCAAGGACTACGGCAGCTATGTGAAGAAACCGCGGCGCGCCATCGACTTCGTCATCATGTTCGTGCCCAACGATGGCGCCCTGCAGCTGGCACTCGCCACGGAGCCGCGCCTGTGGAGCGAGGCTTTCGAGAAGCAGGTGCTCATCACGGGGCAGCAGAACCTCATGGCTATCCTGAAGATCATACAGATTGCCTGGCGACAGTATGCGCAGACAGAGAACCAGAAGCATGTATATGGCCTGGCCGAAGAGCTGCTCAAACGGATTGGCGAGTTTATCAAGCGATTCGACAAGGTGGGCAAGGACATCGAGTCGTTGCATAAGGACTACGACGATGCCTACAACAAAGCCTACACGGGCCGACAAAGCATCGTGCAGAAAGCCAACGAACTGAAGGAACTGGGCGTGAAGGAGAGCGCCAACCAACCGATACCTCTGACGGAAGCGGAGCTGCATAGTGAATAAGGATGAAGGAATAAGGAATAAGGATGAAGGGATTGGGAATAATGGATAATGGACAATTAATCTTTCATCCTTCATTGTGAATAAAACATGAGAAGAAAGAAACTACTGTTTATCTGCCTGGGCAACATCTGTAGGAGTCCGGCTGCAGAGGGAGTAATGAAAGCCCTGCTTGAGCGCGAGGGCATGTACGACGTGGAAGTGGATTCGGCAGGCATCGGCAACTGGCATGCCGGCGAGCTACCCGACCATCGCATGCGCAAGTGCGGAGCACGAAGAGGGTATGACTTCAACAGCCGTGCCCGCCAGATACGCCCCGAGGACTTCGACCGCTTCGACCTCGTTCTCGGCATGGACGAGGAGAACCGCTTCGACCTGATGCAACGGGCGCGCAACGACGATGACCGCCGGAAGATTGGCATGCTCGTGAGCTACGTGACCCGCCACCCCGAGGCGCGCACCATTCCCGACCCGTATTATGGCGGGGAGCGCGACTTTGAGTATGCCCTCGATTTGATAGAGGATGCCTGTGAGGGACTCCTGATGGAGTTGAAAAAATCGGAATAAGAGTCTTTTAAGCCTCCTTTTCTTGCAAAATTATGCGAAAAGGAAAGAAATTCGTGACAAAAGTGCAAATATTTATCCAAATTGGTAACGATTTGGATTTTTTTTGTTAACTTTGCAACCGAAAAGTTGTTTTAAGGAAAAAAGCTTATGATTGCGGATATCGAGATGCTGAGGCTTTTCTATGCCTCCTATGCGGCCAAGGTGCAGCAGGTGAAACAAACGCTTTGCCGCCCGTTGACCTATGCCGAGAAAGTGTTGTATGCCCATTTGTATGAGGTGGAAGACTTGAAGCCTTTCAAGCGCGGCACAGAGTATGTGAACTTCCGACCCGACCGCGTGGCCATGCAAGACGCCACGGCACAAATGGCGTTGCTTCAGTTTATGAATGCAGGTAAAGAGCGGGTGGCCGTGCCCTCCAGCGTTCATTGCGACCATCTCATCCGCGCAGAGTACGGAGCAGAGAAAGACCTGCCCGCTGCCAAGGATACCAACAAGGAGGTTTATGACTTCCTCTACTCCGTGGCTGCCCGCTACGGAATAGACTTCTGGGCACCAGGCGCAGGCATCATCCATCAGGTGGTGCTTGAGAACTATGCTTTCCCAGGAGGAATGATGGTGGGTACCGACTCCCACACGCCCAATGCCGGAGGCTTGGGAATGGTGGCCGTTGGAGTAGGAGGCGCAGATGCCGTCGATGTGCTCACGGCGCAGCCTTGGGAGCTGAAGATGCCCCGTCTGATTGGTGTTCGCCTCTCAGGAAAACTCTCCGGATGGGCAACACCCAAAGACGTGATCCTGCAGATACTCGGTCAGCTGACCGTGAAGGGTGGCACCAACGCCATTCTGGAGTATTTCGGAGAAGGACTGGCATCGATCTCGGCAACCGGCAAGGCGACCATCTGCAACATGGGCGCCGAGCTTGGAGCAACGTGCAGCATCTTCCCCTTCGACGAGCAGGCAGACGAATATCTGCGCAAGACAGGGCGCGAAGAGGTGGCTGTGATGGCACGCCAGAACGCTACTGAGCTGCGTGCCGACCAGGAGGTGCTGGCCAACCCCAACATCTTCTACGATCAGGTGATCGACATCGACCTTTCGCAGGTGGAGCCCCATCTCAACGGACCTTTCACACCCGATGCCGCTACACCAATATCGCACATGAAAGCCAAGGGACCTGCCAACGACTATCCAATGGTTGTGGAGGTGGGACTGATTGGATCGTGTACGAACTCCAGCTATCAGGATCTCTGTCGGGCAGCTTCTGTGGCGCGACAGGCTTACGAGAAAGGCATCGAGGTGAAGGGACAGCTCATCATTAACCCAGGGTCGGAGCAGATTCGTCTCACAGCTGAGCGCGACGGCATCCTGGAAGATTTCCGCCGCATCGGAGCACTCATCATGACCAATGCCTGCGGACCTTGCATCGGACAATGGAAACGCCATACCGATGACCCCGAGCGCAAGAACGCCATCGTGACCTCCTTCAACCGCAACTTCCGCCGCCGTGCCGACGGCAACCCCAATACCTATGCCTTCATCGGCTCGCCCGAGCTGACAACGGCTCTTGCCATTGCAGGACGGTTGGACTTCAACCCTGCTACCGACACTTTATTAAATAAAGAAGGGGAGAGCGTGATGCTCGACGAGCCCCGCGGATACGATTTCCCCCCCAAGGGGTTTGAGCAGGGAGGGCAAGATGTTCTTTCTACGCAAAGTTCCGAAAGCGTCGCTTCAGGCCGAGCGCAAGGAGTTCAGGAGATTGTGATTGCGCCCGACTCCAATCGTTTGCAGCGACTGGAACCCTTCCAGGCTTGGGACGGTAACGACCTGATTGATATGCCGCTGCTTATCAAGGTGCAGGGAAAATGTACCACCGACCACATCTCGATGGCTGGACCCTGGCTACGCTTCCGCGGACATCTGCAGAATATATCTGACAACCTCCTCATGGGAGCCGTGAATGCTTTCAACGGCGAAGCCAACAAGGTGAAGCTGCAGAACGGAGGACAGGAGTATGTGGAGGTGTCAACAGCTGCCAAAGCTTACAAGGCAGATGGACGATTCAGCATCGTCGTAGCCGAAGACAACTACGGAGAAGGTTCCAGCCGTGAGCATGCAGCTATGGAGCCCCGCTTCCTCCACGTAAGGGTTATCCTTGCCAAGAGCTTTGCCCGCATTCACGAGACAAACCTGAAGAAACAGGGCATGTTGGCCTTGACGTTCAAGAACAAGGACGACTATGACAAGGTGCAGGAAGACGACCGCATCTCGCTGACAGGACTGAAAGACTTCGCACCAGGCGAGCCGCTGACCTTGACGTTGCATCATGCCGACGGAAAGGAAGAGAGTTTCCCCGTAGAGCACACCTACAACGAACTGCAGATAGCGTGGTTCAAGGCCGGAAGCGCATTGAATTACAACTCAAAAGGATAATCCTGAATAAGACTCATAAGACTCATAAGACCCATGAATAAGATAGTTAAGACCAACGGACAGCTCATCGTACCCGATATAGTGACAATACCCTTCATCGAAGGCGACGGAGTGGGAGCAGAGATTACTCCCGTTTGTCAGCAGGTGGTGGACGCGGCTGTAGAGAAAGCATACGGCGGAAAGCGCAAGATTGAATGGAAGGAAGTGCTGGCTGGCGGCAAAGCCCACGAGCTGACAGGCGAGTGGCTGCCCCAGGCAACGCTCGATGCCTTCAGCGAATACCTCGTCGGCATCAAAGGCCCGCTGATGACTCCGGTCGGTGGCGGCATCCGCAGCTTGAATGTGGCACTTCGTCAGACACTTGACCTGTACGTTTGTCAGCGTCCTGTGCGCTACTTCCAGGGAATCGTTTCGCCGGTCAAGCAGCCCGAACTGGTTGATATGTGCATCTTCCGCGAGAATACCGAGGATATCTATGCCGGCATCGAGTGGGAGAGTGGTACACCCGAGGCACAGAAGTTCTACCGTTTTCTCAGCGAGGAGATGGGCGTGACGAAGGTTCGCTTCCCAGAGACATCGGGATTCGGGGTGAAGCCCGTTTCCCGTGAAGGTTCCGAACGACTCATCCGTAGCGCTATCGACTATGCGCTGGCACACGACATGAAAACCGTCACCTTGGTACACAAGGGAAACATCATGAAGTTTACCGAGGGCGGATTCAAAAAGTGGGGCTACGAACTGGCTGAGCGCGAGTATGCCGAAGAGCTGAAGAGTGGCCGGCTGATCGTGAACGACTGCATCTGTGATGCCTTCCTGCAGAATGCCCTCCTGAAGCCCGAAGCCTACAAGGTCATTGCCACGCTGAACCTCAACGGCGACTACGTGTCGGACATGCTCGCCGCACAGGTTGGCGGCATCGGTATCGCACCAGGTGCCAACATCAACTACCAGTCAGGACACGCTATCTTCGAGGCAACACACGGCATCGCACCCGACATTGCCGGACAGAACAAGGTGAACCCCTCTTCGCTGATCCTTTCAGCCGTGATGATGCTCGACTATATGGGGTGGGGCGAAGCTGGTGAGCTGATCACCAATGCAATGGAATCGCTCTTTACACGAGGACTTGCCACCAACGACCTTGCCCGCTTCATGGACAACGGACAACCCGTGGGAACACGCGAGTTTGGAGAACAATTAATAAAAGAGTTGATGGTATAGCACCACATTCCTCATTTCACATTCCACACGAATATGAACAAAGAATACTTGATATACAAGCTCAGCGACCAGGTGAAAAACTCCTGCAAGATTGACAATGAGCTGTTCCAGAAGTACAACGTGAAGCGCGGCCTCCGTAACGAAGACGGATCGGGCGTACTTGTAGGTCTGACTAACATCGGTAATGTGGTGGGATACGACCGCAGCGAAGACGGCACACTATCTCCCACAGAGGGTAAGCTCTTCTACAGAGGCTATGAGCTCGATGACCTCGTGTCGCCCCTGCTCAAGGAGAAACGCTTCGGATTCGAGGAGGTAGCCTATCTGCTTCTTTCAGGCGAACTGCCCGATAGCGAAGAGCTCACCGCCTTTCGCGAGCTGATCAACGAGAACATGCCCCTCGACCATCGCACGATTGTACACATCATCGACCTCGAAGGCTCGAATATCATGAACATCCTGGCACGTTGCGTGTTGGAGATGTACAGCTTCGATAGCAATCCCGATGACATCTCGCGCGACAACCTCATGCGACAGTCAATAGAGCTTATCTCCAAGTTCCCCACCATCATCGCTTACGCTTACAACATCTACCGTCATTCGGAGCAGGGACGCTCGCTTCACATCCGTCACCCCAAGGAGCATGCCTCAATAGCCGAGAACTTCCTCTATATGCTCAAGCACGATGACTACACGGAGCTCGACGCACGCATGCTCGACCTCCTGCTCATCATCCAGGCAGAACATGGTGGTGGTAACAACTCTACGTTTACCGTTCGCGTGACTTCTTCCACACGAACAGATACCTACTCCAGCATTGCCGCAGGTATCGGCTCGTTGAAAGGACCCCTTCATGGAGGTGCCAACATCAAGGTGATCAACATGTTCCATCACCTGAAGGAGCAAATCAACGATTGGACGAACACAGACGAGATAGATGTGTATCTGCGCCGTATGCTCAACAAGGAAGCGTATGACAAGAGCGGACTCATCTATGGTATTGGACATGCCGTCTATACGTTGAGCGACCCCCGAGCCGTAGAGCTGAAAAAACTGGCAGGCGAACTGGCCAAGGAGAAAGGACGTGAGGAAGAATACGAGTTTCTGAAGCTCATTGAGCAGGAAGGCATCAAGTGCCTCATGGAGCATCGGAAGAGCGGCAAGCCCGCTTGCGCTAATCTCGACTTCTATAGCGGATTCATCTATGAGATGATCGGATTGCCACAGGAAATCTATACCCCCATCTTCGCAATGGCACGTATCGTGGGTTGGACAGCACACCGCATCGAGGAACTCAACTTCGAGGGCCGTCGCATCATCCGTCCCGCCTATAAGAATATCCTTGAGCCCAAGGCTTATATACCTATAGGTGAGCGTTAGAACATAGGAAACATAACACAAGATTGATAACCTCTGGAGCCAAGCGTTTATGTATGTAACGCTTGGCTCTTTTCTTAAAAAATGTTATTGTTTCGCATTTTATTAGTACTTTGTATTGCAAGGTACTAAAGTTTTGCCTATCTTTGCATCGTGAATCAAATCACTGAACGCAAACAAATAAAATTATGAACATTGACAATGCAAAATCACAGATGCGGAAAGGGATGCTTGAGTATTGCGTCCTGCTTCTGCTGCGTCGGCGAGCATCGTATGCGTCGGACATCATCCAGCAATTGAAGGATGCCGACCTGCTCGTCGTGGAGGGAACACTCTATCCCTTGCTAACGCGATTGAAGAACGACAGGCTGCTGGCTTACCGGTGGCAGGAAAGCACACAGGGACCGCCCCGCAAGTATTACGAGTTGACCACAGAGGGCGAACAGTTTCTCTCGGGACTCGACTCGGCATGGAACGAGATTGAAAACACCATTCATATTTTAAAAAGGTAAAAGGGTAAAAGGGTAAAAAGGGTAAAAAGGTAAAAAATAACAATAATAAGAAAGGAATACAGTTATGAAAAAGAATATTACCATCAACTTGTGTGGACGTCTTTATAATATAGATGAGGACGCTTACGACCTGCTCCGTAATTACATCGACAGCTTGCGCAGCTATTTTGGCAAACAGCAGGGAGGTGAGGAGATTGCCGATGACATTGAGGAGCGCATCGCCGAATTGCTTGATGAGTTGAAAGAGCGCGACATTGAGGCTATCACCATTGATCATGTTCAGGACATCATCAAAAGGGTAGGAAACCCCGACGAGATGGATACACCGCATGATACGGATGAGAGTGATGACAAAACGACAGAGAACAGGCAAGAACAGCACTCGTTGTTCTCGAAGCGTCTCTACCGCAATCCCAACGACAAGAAACTCACAGGTGTGCTTTCGGGCATTGCTGCCTATTTGAACGTTGATTCCTTGTGGTGCAGACTTGTTTTTGTGGGCATCATGATGTTCTTCTGGCTCACGGGGCTTCGTCAGGTGTTCTGGATGCTGACCTTGGTGTATATTGTTATGGCCGTACTTATGCCCGTTGCTGGGACTCCGGAAGAACGCTTGCGCATGAAAGGGCATCGTGTGACTCCGGAAACACTCAGAAAAGAGGTGACGGAAGAAGCGGACCGCCAATATGAAACACGACGCTCAGAAGGTAACCGGTCGCTTATCTCCTCCTTCTTCTCCACCATCTTCACCATGATAGGCTTCCTTTTTCGTTGGTTCGTCTATGCACTTGGGTTCCTGATGGTGCTGGTATGTGTGGCGTGTGTAGTTGCATTGGCCAGTGTCTTTATAGCTCCCGAGACGTCGCTCAACCATTCCGTATATATGTCGGAACTCTTCCAGACGGCTTTGCCCACGCTTCGTCCGGCTTTCATCGTACTGGCTGTTTCGTCTTTCATTGTTCTGCTCATCACCGCCTATAGTATCATTCATTCGTTGTTGAGCGAATTCAAGCAACTGCCTGTGATGAGCTATGCCCAGCGTGTTGTTCTGCTCATTATATGGGTGGTAGCCGTGATCGTGTCGCTTGTGGCTGGTACGATTCTTATACCGCGTATCATCAAGATTGAGCATAAACTGGAGGAGAAGCGTGTCGTGGAGAGTCGCTTGGAGGACACCCATGATGGTATCTATATTGAAAAGGAGGAATGGGACTTCCTGAATGAAAATGGTTGGCGCATCCTAAATGCGGAAGGTTGCAACGACCGATTTACCGCATACGGTGAATACTATGTTTCGGGGAGTGAGGGAAACCGCTACCTCGACTGCTACGACAAGCATCATCGGCAGCGCTATCGCGCGGAGCGAACTGACAGTATCATGCCCGGTACCTATCGGCTAAGTGTTGCCGCACGTGCAGACGGAAGGGGTGTCTATGTCTATATGATTACTAATGGTAAAAAGCGACTCATAGAAATACCTGCTAACGGCAATACTGGTGGTGATATATGGGAAAGCGCCAAAGACAAATTGGATAATTTGGAGTCGAAGGGAAAAGATGTGGACGAAGAAACGAGATGTCTGGCGGATGTCAACGACTCCAATGGATACGGATGGAGCCGACTTGTCTTTGACTCTATCGTTGTGAAGACCCCAACAACCATTAGCTACGGGTTGTGTTCCGATCCGTCCTTCACGTGGAAATCGTGGATTGGCCATTGGTTCTCGGCTTGCGACTTTGTCTTAGAGGAAGTAGGTACAGGCT
>JAFSWU010000169.1 GCA_017444365.1 Prevotella sp. | reverse complement strand
CGTCATTGGAGATGTTGCTTTCATTGCTTGACTTTTGTTGATGGTTGTTATTGTAGACATGTCGTATCTATATCAGGAACACGATCAGATCCTTGCATCCGAAGTAGCTGGCAGCATTATCGACGACCCTATCCCCCAGTATCTCCTTCAGCATCTGCACCGCCTTCTTTCCAGCCTCGTCGTTATCGATGAATGCATGAACGTGCTCGTATCTGGCCAGCAAGTCCGTCGATTTACGCAGATAGATGATGGAGTTGAGTATCAGATTGTCCTTTTGCGCTACATCATTATTCATGGTGACTGCTGAAAGGAAGTCAAAGAATCCCTCGAATACGTTGCAGTCACTGCCGGGCTCATTACCAGCCATTATGAATGTCGTATCTTTCGGGGCCATGCAGCCCTTGAAGAACCTGTTGCGCACCTCATAACCGTCTTTGGCGTTCGGAAATCCGATGGCGAAGTAACGCTTACCACGCAGGTCGTAGTGTACTTCCTTGCAGTATCTGCAAGCCACCTCAAAGGGTATAGCCCTTTCCGCAAGGTACTGGCGCAGGGCATAGTGCCTGAGTGGCAGCACCTCCACGTTCGAGAACTGCGGTTCTGTATTCCCTGCCATATTCTGGTACTCCGTTCCCTTGACTTCAGGCATCGGCAGGCTCATGCTCTCAGTGATGTAGTGTGCCTGACGTATGAAGTCATCTGACGGAATCAGCTTGCCTGCCAGCGTAAAGATGTCGCCACCCTCACCAATGCCGAAGTCAAACCATTTCTCCTTACTGGTATCGAGCTTGAACGACGGACTCCGGTCATTCCTGTAAGGTGCATGGTACCACAATACGGCACCATGCTTCCTTACCGGCTGGAAACCGAGCCGACCCAGCAGGTCGGCAATCGGCATTTCCCTTATTTTCGATATATCCACCATGTTCGTCAGTTGATGATGAACTTCAGCCCAATGCCATATTGCGCATGGCTATGCCCGTAAGTATTGCCCCGGAGGAATCGCTCACGCACATTGCCCGTCAGCACCACCTTGTCCGACAGATACCACTCCACGTTGAGCGTAGCGGCACAGCCATAGACAATGCCGTCCTTCCCTGTAAGACGGGAGCCGTCATCAAGCAGCTTGTCGTTCCAATTGACAGTCTCATACCCGGCAAGTGCCGATACACCGAAATAGGCAAGGAATGACCTCGATGCATCTGAAAGTACGAGCTTGCAGAAACCGCACTCCGCCGTGAACTGAGCAACGGGGATGGTTTGACTGCCGTTCTCGCCATGCTCATATTTGTGGTTACGCTGCAGGTACTCCGCACCGAATACCCACTTGTTGCCGCCCTTGGTGTAGGTGTCTATCGTCATGCCTCCATAGAATGAGTCACTTTTCCCGTCCACAAATCCGCCAACGATGGCTATGCCCTGCATCTTCGGAAGTACTCTCTGCGCCGTTGCCTGCCCCATTGTCAGGGCAAGCACGGCGAAAGTCAATAGCATTTTCTTCTTCATAGTCCTCTTATACTGCGTCTTACTGGTTAGACACTTTCAGCTCTGAGATCACCCTTGCCCTTACGAGGTCTGTGTTCTCTATGATGAACGACTGGTGACGCCCTCCGTTCTTCTCCGCTAGTTCCACTACCAGGCACTTGTCATCAGGCATGGTGAACTTATCCATCGTCCAGACCGTGCGCTCATTGCTGTTGCCGTCGATGTTCATCACGAAGTTCTGTGTGCGAAGAGGCTGGATCACCTGCTCCTGAATGGCCGTGCGCCTTGCCACCTTCTTATCGACGATCTTCCAGATGACATAGTCCACGTCAAACGGAACGTTGCTCGTGTTCTTGACCTCCGTGTGGAAGTAGAGCAAACCGTTGTGCGTATAGATGCCTTTCAGGAGAAACTGGATGCCGAAAGACTTTGAGCCGATGTGCTTCACCCTGCGTTTGTTCTCCTTCCAGATGCTCTTCATGACGAGGCGCACTAGCACGGGGCTCTCGCTTCCAAGTTCCTTCAGGTAGATGTCCATTGAGTTGTTGGGACGGTTCACGGCCTCCCCGTCGTGTATGAAGTCCGCCATCTCCACGTTCAGGATACGTGGCTCACGGGCATATTTTACGTTGAAACTGTAATATGCGCCGTCCTCCGTTATGACGCTCATGTTTGTCTCGCCCTTGAATCCGCGTCTGGCGGCCTTCAGGCGGATGACGTTCTCCGCACCGTCAGCCTTTCCGGCTATGATGTTGGCAGAGCCAAGATCCACATATGCGATGGCGGCAGGGAAAATGACGTGACAGGTCTTGTCAAACGTCACTTCCAGACCGTGAGGCGGAACCATGCGGTCGTAGGTGATTTTCCTGGTGTACCCATCAAAGAGGTCACCAGTGCTGTCAGTCTGTGCCGAAGCGACAGATACAATGCCCATCATTAGGGCGAATGCTGCAAATACTTTCTTCATGTCTTGAAATTAAGATGTTTAAAAAATGGTTGTTACTTGGTTGATTACTGTTTCTCTGCATATAGCATGACACGGTAGTTGGCTTTCAGGTTCACCTTCACCGTCCGCATTTTCTTGGCAATGTACTGGCTTGTTCCCTGTATCAAGCCCTT
>JAFSWU010000168.1 GCA_017444365.1 Prevotella sp. | reverse complement strand
TGCGTGACCTGCGCTCTGTCATTTATAGTGGCACGTCTGAGGAATGGAAGCAGAGCAACCTCGTGCAGGACTTGCTTGCCGACAATGTGCTGAAGTTCTACGGAGTCAAGCGCAACAGCAAGAGGGCGCGTGTCTATTATCTGACCAACAGCGATGCGCTGAAAGCCTTTCAGAGACGAAAGGACGATGGTCTCGGATTGTCGGAGAGGCTGTGGAACCAGTCTAAGGACTATAAGGAGGAAATGGAACATGCCATTTCGTCTGCCATCGAGAAGGGTACGTCTGCCGTTAAGTTGTCGAAGCGGCTGAGTAAGTACCTGCAGGACTTCACATCACTCAAGCACGACTACAAGGAGAAGTTCGGAAAGGCTGTCACATGTCAAGACTGCGAATACAGGTCCATCCGTCTTGCGCGGTCGGAGATAAACATGGCCTACCGCACGGCTGAACAGGAACGTTGGAAGCAGTTCGACTTCGTGCTCGGCTATGAGGTCAAACTGACTCAGAACGGCCACCACGTTCCCGACATCTGTGATGACCTTGCAGGAAAGTACCCGAAGGACTTCATCTTCATGGGCTGGCACCCGAACTGCATGTGCTACGTTGTCCCCATCCTAAAGACCGAGGAGCAGTTTTGGAATGACGAGGACGTATCGGAGATTGTCGAGCCTCCGAAGAACTTCACGGACTGGCTGGAGAATAATGCCGAACGCATCGACAAGGCTGCTGAGAATGACACCCTGCCATACTGGTATGAGCAGAACGCTCAGTATGTCAATACGACCAGGTGGGAGAACTGGAGGAAGCTGGATGATTATGACCATCGCAACTACGAGAGGGTTCAGAAGTGGAAGGAAGGGCTTGGTCTTGACACAAGCCGACTGGAGAAATTGCTTCGTACTAAAGATGTGGAGGATTGGCATATAAGCGGTGAGTTGATGGACTTAACCTCTCGCATCGAGAGGGAGAAAGACAGGTATCGTGAAGAATGGCTGAAGATGTATGAGCGGATTGAAAGCGATGAGGTGCAGCATGGCTATGACAAGGGCTTCATCCGCAAACTGCGTGATAAGTTGTCTTCTGTCAGCAGTGGATTGGCTTACGATGTAAAGATGTCGTGGGAGCAGCTTAGAAGCATCGGTGATTTGATTGAGGGCTATGACAAGGAATTGGTTGATGTTGTAATCCCATCCTTCAGATTGAAGTCTGCAGGCTTTGGAACTATCACCAAAGACTTAGGTAGGGTTCGTGACCAGTTGAATGCCTTTATTGGAACGGCACGACATGACAGATATGGTTTCTTGGATTTCCGTGACCACTTCGACCACATGGTGACAACTGGCAAGGTGAATGACACTATTCGTATGCAGTTCGTAGAAATGCTTGATCGAGACGAGGGGGCCGTTTGGAAGTGCATAGACCATTTGAATGAGTTGGCTAATGCGACAGATTTGAAGAAGATACAGAAGCGATGGTATCGGGCTTTCAATAAGTACATGGAGGAAATACGAGCATGGGACATCGAGACGAATGGTTATGCAGGAGTCTATACTCAGATAGAGGGAGCCTATAACATCTACAAACTATCCACGATGCCGGAGGTTGCTAAGTACGGCATAGGCAAGGTGAATGACAAGATGCCTTGGAACTTGTTCGAGGTGTTCAAGGAGAAAGGCATTGACTACAGATACCTGCCCGATGCTTCGTTCTTCCGTCAGTTGGATGATTTCGTTCCTTGGTACGACGGAATAAGACAGAACATCGATGGAGATTTCAATATCTATTCGAGTGCTCATTGTTCGTATCGTGTCGGACATGTTGCAATCAACAAGGCATTCTTTGATCAGACGAATGGACGCTGTGCAGGCAATATGTATAAGGTGCAGGACATTTTCTATCACGAATATGGTCACGCTATTGACTACCAGCGAGGACTGAGCAGTAAGAAACGAATTACGGCTCTCTTTGACAAGTATGCGGCGAAGTATGATGCAATGAGCGAAGATGAGTTGCGAGAAAAGTATTGGGATGCCATTTTCAAGATAGCGCAGAGGAAGAATCCAAGCGCAAGCGAATGGGTTATTGACAGCGAGATACAAGAGAAAGGAATTGCGATTTCGGACGTTATTCAAGCCATGCGCAAGGACCATATAGAAATAGATGGTGGTCACCCGAACAACTACTATCTGATGAAAGATAAGGATGGCAAGATTATCATCGGCAAGGACGGCCAGCCTGTTCAGAACAGAATCAGTCAACTTGCGGAGTTTATTGCTCACATGAATGAGGTGTATTGGTACGGCAACGATGTATGGAGACTCTTCGATGAAGAACTCTATGAAGAAGTGCGTACTCTCATGCGTGTTGCCTATCGAGGTAAGAAGGATGCGCTAAATAAAGTGAAATAGTTTGAGAAGTCGGAAGAAATAATTATCTTTGCACCATGACCAAGGAAGAGTACATAAAGAAATGCGGAGGGCGCACCTCGAAGGATTTGTCGGCAAACCAAATCCTTTCCTACTTCATTGAAGGAAACGGAGGCATAGAAAATAGGGTATCGGCCATACGCATCAAGCAAGGCAGATGTTTCGGTGTGGATATTGACCGTGCCAAAGGAATTGCCATGCTCCGACAGGCATTTGACCTCGACAAGATTTTGGAGGTACACTTCATCGAGGGAGAAGGTGTTATACAAGGTGAGGAAAGCCTCCCTGCACCTCATTTTTTGATGAAGTTTCGCAAAAGTTAAACATTCTGAAATACAGGTTGTTAGCCCGAAAATAGGTGGGTAAAAATTTGGTCAATTGCAAAAAAATGACTACCTTTACACTATAAATAAGAAACATAGTTATTCACCTATTAAAGTTTAAGAGCAATGAAAAAAGAAGATTTGAAAGCAGTCATCAAGGCGAATTTTGAGAACAACGAGTTTGCAACCGCAATGGAACTGAACGCAGAAATGTTCCAGGAGTATGAGAACGTAGCTGGCAAGCGCAGCCTTACCTCGCTGATTGGTCACTACCGCAAGAAGGCAGGTGCAACAGAAGTAGTAGAGGAAGAGAGTAACCTCGCTCCAGTCGAAGAAACCATCACCTCGGAAGAAGTCGGAAGCGTTGAGGACATTCTCGGCATCCCCACTCCCGAAGAGAAAGTTGAAGAGCCGGAGTATCAGTTCGACTGCAACGAAGAACTGGATGCCATCATCGACACTGAGGAAATCAAGGAGTTGCTGGAGAAGGGCAACAAGGCTCTGAACCGCTACTGCATCGTCAAGGAATACTTCAAGCAGGAGAGTGACACCGAGCAGGTGATCAGCACAACGATGTTCGTCAAGTCGGACGGCCTCGGCTGGAAATCTTTCACGGAAGTCTGTCAGAGACTCGGAGGAAAGAAGGGAACGACCGAGCGTAAGGCTGGCAGTTTTTGGAAGTCTGGTTGCGGACTCCCTGTAGGAGAGGAAATCGTGAAGCACACCATCTTCAAGGTGGGCGATGCACTCAAGCAGTTCGCCTTCCGTCAGAACGCTTCCGCTATCAAGAACGTAAGTTGCATGATTTAAGGAAGGAGGCTGATATGTACGGACTGACAGCAATGGTAAGCAGGTCGCTTCAAGTGACCGAGGACGAAGCCGACGTTATCATCAACGAGCAGGCAAGCATCGGAAGGGATTTGATAGCCAATGACGATTGCAGTATCGAGGACATCGAAGAACTGATGTATGATATGGGAGTGGAACCGGATAACTTGGATGAGTTCCTTCTGAGAATGATATAATACACCTATATATATGTATGAGGGGTTTAAGCGAGTTCTTAGACCCCTTATTTTGGCTTATTCAGTCGGTTTCCCATCCACCACCTTGCCAGTTGCTTGCTCAATTAGTTCACAGAGGGCAATGGCACGTTTCTTGTAGAAGGTATAGAAATCGTCTTGTCTGAATGATTCGACATCTATATTGTGGGAGGCTACGAAATGATTATAGGTGTTGGAGTCTATGTGCAACTTCCTTTCCACTCGCTCGGAATACTTGCTGGGTGCTTCGCCGGAGATAAAGCGGTTACTCCTCGCATAGAGAGGTGTTTTATTGATAACAGAGTTCCATAAGTCTTGAGGAATGTTATTCTCCTTTTTAGTACACCAGTTGACGGGGAAGATGTGGTGGATGTCCGTTGCTTCGTCCACATACGACGCGAAGTCCATCAGACCGCCAGATACAAAGTCTGTTGCTCCATCTTTCAAGATGAGAGCCATGACTCCCTTGTAGGCTGCACTGTTTCTCGTATAGAGCCGTTGTAATCGAGAATAATTGAAACTGGCACGGATGATAGTGTCAGGTAGTTCTTTTCCACCCTTTCCCCATTTCATCATACCGACAATATCGTTAGCATAGCGCGTCTCATTGGCACTCCCATAAAGTTCACCGAATACCCCACACCAGTACCATTGTTCCATTTTGGCTCGATTGGTAGCATCAAACCATAAGTGCTTGTCGATAGCAAAGAGTACAGACAGCGGGATGAGTTGTGATGTGTATGGAAGATCGACACTGGTGTAGATTTTCAAGTACTGCTGTATGAATTTGACCGCCTCTTTGACACCCTCAACGAGTTTACTACGATACTGCTGATAGTCGGATAGTTCAAGTGATAGAACATCTTTCTTCTTGCAACTGACACCGATTCGCTCACCCTTGGCGAATTTATGATAGTTACTCAGCAGAGTAAGAGCAGTAAGAAAGTCAGTGCCCCAAAATGCCTGTGGGTTGTTCTTGAACTTCAACACATTCTCGTCCTTTAGTTCGTTCCAGATATTGGCCCAATCGTCTCTCAACTTAAAACCATCGGCAGCGAATGAGGCTGTTACCAGTTCAAAGACCGTTAGGGTCACACCTCCAGTATTGACATTCTCGAAAACTTGACAGACTGCCTCTTTGCTTATTGTGTTTGGTAATATGATGAGAGGAACACGAAACTCATAGACAGGTTGAAGAATCTTGGAATAGAACAAAGTCCATTGCTCCATGATTTCCATTCCATGATATTGTATGTAGGCCATTTGCCATTTAGTGGTGGCAACAGGGTCGAAGATGATGTTGGCAGGGAAGCAGTGGTTGGCATACTCTTTCTCTGATGAGGAAAGGTCGAGTTTAATGTCCCGACCAATATTCTCTGTGATAATTCTGTTCTCGGGTACAGAAATCACTCCATCTACTCTGTCGGTCAGCGTGCTCAAACAAGTTGGAATGTGCAGATAATAGTAGCGGAGTATCTTCTTGTTCTTACCCTCGGTAATCTCGACTGGTTTTTGACAATAAAGAGAGCGGTACATGGATGTGAACCGCTGTTGACCGTCAAGAATGAGGTAGCGAGGCGTTGTAGAACTACTATCGATGCCAACCCCCTCGACACATCTACACTTGAAATGAAAGCTGCAGCCGGAGTTGTCGAGAAACATAGCGGCTCCAATAGGATAGTTGTTTGTTAGACTTGCGATGAGTGCGCGAATACGACCATCATCCCATACCCATCCACGTTGAAAGTCGGGCAACTGTGTTTCGCCTTTATCTATGCTCGAAAGAATTTCCTTTAGAGCCTCACCATTTGTACCTGTCATGTTTCTTATATGTTCTGATTATATGCCTCCGAGGGTACGCATGAAGCGCAGGGCTTCTTCTTCGAGGGCCTTTCTATCAATCTTCGTGTCCGGCTGGTCGGTGTCACTCTCATCCAATACCTGGAGAAAAGAAGCCTTTGTGTCGCCAACCTCGACGGAGTAAGTGTAGATGCCCCTCGGAGCGGTGGCCAGCCGTTGTAGTTTCCTTGCTGTGTCGTAGAGCCGTTGCAATCCCTCATCCCCCTTTGGCAGTTTGTCGTAGGCGGCATCCATATAGGTGTCAATGGCCGTTGGAACTTTGAGGTTGTTGTATTGTTCCAGTACGAGAGCGACAGCCTCCCTTGGCTCATAGCAGTAGGTGCCAGTACTGTAGTTCATCGTTCCGTGGCCGGAGTCGTAGTATCTCGCCCCTTTGGAGTACCCATCGAGGACTGTCACGATGTTGTCGGCCATGATGGAGGATGCGTAGTACCCCATATAGACCTTTGCCTTGAAGGATGATGCCTGTTTTGTCCGCTGGCTCTTTTGGTAGGCTTCCACCACTACCACCATCCCGATTATGAGGAAGATAGCCACGGCTGCTGTGATGATGATATTCTTCGATTTCATGGGTGCAAAGTTACGAAAATGTTTCCATAAGCGAGAAAGGTAGATATAAAAATAGGAAAGTCGGTTGAAAATATGTGTCTGTTTAACGCACATTTTGAAGCGGATTTTGTAATTTTGTGCCAAGAAAGCGTATGTAGATGCGCTAAGAGAACCTTCTCGATGTTGGTAATCTGCAATGCGTATTGACTGCGCAGAAGTAGTAACCATCAAATTTTTAAGTTCACATGAACAAGAGACAGAGAAGGGTTTTTACCCTATTGAGAACGAAGACTAAGGCAATCGGTCTCAATCGTAAGGAGT
>JAFSWU010000167.1 GCA_017444365.1 Prevotella sp. | reverse complement strand
CTCACGTCGTTAACCAGCAGATTGTTGCGACGTGAGACACGTCGCCTCCTACTGCAAAGCCGTGTAACAACCCCAGGAGAATACATCGTCAGGAGCGGAAAGAGCCAACAGCAATACAAGGTGGTATACCGCGGTGCGAAAAGCCCCTGGAACTACTGCTCGTGCATGGACTTCAAGACTTCGCGACACGGCGCATCCCTACTGGCGGGTGCAAACATTGTTCATTTATTTCGGGCGGAAACGCTGTTCCGCCCCTACTGGTTACAGTTAGCCCTCGAAATCTCGCAGTTCCTGCAGGCCCTTCTCTATCTCTGCCATCTGCTGGGCATGTCGGCGCAGCTGCCATTTGGCAAAGAAGAGGCCGAGCAGCAGGGTGAGCAGCGAAAGGGCTAATGGCAAAACGAGCCTCGTTCCGAGTTCGTAGCCTGCCTCGGTGTTGAATCCCAGTTCCAGAATGTAGAAGGCTATCATTGCTATACATACGGCACCAATCATCCAAAACTTCTCCCGATGGCAGATCTTCTTGTAAGAGAGTGCCAACCGGGTGAGTTCGCTGCTGCTCTTGTCGAGCATATCGAATCTCGACAGCAAGGAGAGTTTCCATATCATGGGTATCAGTCCTACCACCATTACACCCTCTACAAGGGCGAACGAGACCGTCTGGATGGGCGTCTTCATATAGACATACGGGAAGACCACGCAGATGATGAGCATATTGACCACGAAGTTGAAAATGTTGTGCCGGACGATGTGGTCGTAGGCCGTCTTGGTCTTCTGCTGAATCAGCTCCCTGAGGACACGCTGGTTGACTATCTCCGACTCCGCCAGACGCTCATCGAGCTTGTTCCAAGAGGCTTTCAATTCTTCAAGTTCCATATTCTTTTTGTTCTTAATTGTTAGACATTCTTTTTAGTTTTTCCTTCGTACGAAGAAGTTTTACGGCGACATTGGCCTTTGAGAGGCCGAGGATGTCGGCCATTTCCTGATAGCTACACTCTTCGAGCCAAAGGAGGATGAGCGCTCGCTCCTGTACACCCAGTTGGTTGATGAGCCGGTAGAGATCATTCAGCTTGCCTGCGCTGCTCTCTTCTTCTGTCAGCCTGCTCGCCACATCTATTGTCAGCGGGATGGTCTGCGGTCGGGCATGAGAGTGACGCAGGAAGCTGATACAGGTGTTCATCGCGATGCGATAGACCCATGTCGAGAGTGAGCTATCTCCCCGATAGCGGGGGAAGCTCTTCCAGAGATTCAGCACCACTTCCTGAAACAGGTCGTTCAGGTCGTCTGGGGCATTGGCGTAGATGTAGCACACCTTGTAGATGGTGCGCTGCTGCGCCGTAATCATCTCCAGAAATTCTTTCTCAAACGGATTCGTTTCCACTGCAATTATTGATATTACGTCAGCAAAGATATGAAAAGTTTTGGATTACCTGTGCTATTCAAGCAAAAAGTATCGAATTGTTTACATCCTGGCTTTCTGCTTGCCGCCGGCACCAGAGCCGCGATACTTCGAGCGGGCCTCGTTGAACTTCCACGTCAGGTCGAGCAAGAAGGTGCGGCGGGCAGGGTTGTGGACAGTGAGGTCGCGATAGCCGAAGAGGATGGCATCGGTCTTGTTGGTGTTGAAGAGATCGATGCAGCGCAGGTCGGCAGTCAGCTGGCCGAGGTGACGCAGACGGAAGTCCTTCTGCAGGCCAAGACTGCCAACGAAGCGCGGCTCTGTGATGCGGAAGTTGTTATACTCGCCCTTCGTGGCCCACTCCACGTCGGCACTCAGCCGGAGAGAATGCGGCAGTTCGATGGTGTTGCG
>JAFSWU010000166.1 GCA_017444365.1 Prevotella sp. | reverse complement strand
GTACCAGGAGCACACAGCCTTCAACGAGAAGATCATCGCTGACGCGGACATTATTTATATGACGCGCGTGCAGAAGGAACGCTTCTCAGACCTGATGGAATACGAAAGGGTGAAAAACGTGTATATCCTGAAAAACGACATGCTCGGCCACGTGAAGGAGAACATGAGAATACTCCATCCCCTACCCCGTGTCAACGAAATTGCATACGACGTTGACGAAAACCCGCATGCATACTACATCCAGCAGGCACAGAACGGACTCTATGCACGAGAGGCCCTTTTCTGCTATGTACTTGGCATCGGACTCGAAGACGTGAAGAACGACAATACTATCATTAACCCTTTCACCAACAGCGCTGAACATGGAAACAAATAAGAAAGAAATGCTGGTATCAGCCATTGAGAACGGTACCGTAATCGACCACATCCCTGCCGCCAAGACCTACAATGTGGCCAACCTGTTGGGACTCTTCGCGCTGGGCACACCTGTGACAATCGGTAACAACTACGAGTCGGAGAAAGTAGGAAAAAAGGGCATCATCAAAGTGTCGGACAAATTCTTCACCGACGAGGAGATTTCGCGCCTCTCGGTTGTAGCTCCCAAGGCCGTGCTGAACATCATCAAGAACTACGAGGTGGTGGAGAAGAAAACCGTGGAGACACCCGACGAGCTGAGAGGCATCGTGAAATGCAACAACCCCGTCTGCATCACCAACAACGAGCCCATGACAACACTCTTCAGGGTCGTAGATAAAGCCAATGGTATCTGCAAATGCCACTACTGCGACAAAGAGCAGGATATGAACAAAGTAGAATTGTGCTGAAAACAGAAACATTAGATAATACAGATTATGGAAAGAGACAACGTGATTTTTGATTTGATTGAGCAAGAACACCAGCGCCAAATGCGCGGCATAGAGTTGATTGCCTCAGAGAACTTCGTTAGCGACCAGGTGATGGAAGCTATGGGTAGCTACCTCACCAACAAGTATGCTGAAGGCTATCCTGGCAAACGCTACTATGGAGGATGCCAGGTGGTGGACCAAGTGGAACAGCTGGCCATCGACCGCGTATGCGAACTTTTCGGAGCTGAATATGCCAACGTGCAGCCCCACTCTGGAGCACAGGCCAATGCTGCCGTGTTGCTCACCGTACTGAAGCCTGGCGACACATTCATGGGACTGAACCTCGCTCATGGCGGACACCTCTCGCACGGCTCCCTCGTCAACACCAGCGGTATCCTCTACAAACCCGTCGGCTACAACCTCGATGAGAAAACAGGTCGCGTAGATTATGACGAGATGGAACAGCTGGCACTTGAGCACAAGCCCAAACTCATCATCGGAGGCGGATCGGCCTACAGCCGTGAGTGGGATTACAAGCGAATGCGTGAGATTGCCGACAAGGTGGGCGCGCTGCTGATGATTGATATGGCACATCCTGCAGGACTCATCGCAGCAGGACTTCTTGACAATCCCGTCAAATACGCACACATCGTTACCTCTACAACCCACAAGACCCTGCGCGGACCTCGCGGAGGTATCATCCTCATGGGTAAAGATTTCGAGAACCCCTGGGGATTGAAAACTCCCAAGGGAGCGGTGAAGATGATGAGCCAACTGCTTAACTCAGCCGTATTCCCAGGACAGCAGGGCGGACCGTTGGAGCACGTCATCGCAGCGAAAGCCGTAGCCTTTGGAGAAGCCTTGAAACCCGAGTTCAAGGAATGGGCCAAGCAAGTGCAGAAGAATGCAAAGGTGCTGGCTGAAGAACTCATAAAGCGCGGATTCACCATCGTCAGCGGAGGAACCGACAACCACTCCATGCTGGTTGACCTGCGCTCAAAGTATCCTGAACTCACTGGCAAGGTTGCCGAGAATGCACTCGTAGCAGCCGACATCACCGTCAACAAGAACATGGTGCCCTTCGACAGCCGCTCGGCATTCCAGACAAGTGGCATCCGCTTGGGAACACCCGCCATCACAACACGAGGAGCAACGGAAGACCTCATGATCTTCATTGCCGAGCTGATTGAAGAGGTTCTCAACGAACCGGAGAACGAGACCGTCATCGCCAACGTCAGAAAGAAGGTGAACGAAAAGATGAAGGACTATCCCCTCTTCGCCTACTAAAAGACGGGGAATACAACCAGAACCAGTACATCGTGCAAAAACGCAGGAAGAACTTGGCACGCTATTTGCAGAGAGACGGACGTAAAGTGAATCAAAAAACGATAAGCTATGCAAAAAGGTAACATCGGGGTTACAACCGAGAACATCTTCCCCGTCATCAAAAAGTTTCTCTATAGCGACCATGAGATTTTCCTGCGCGAGATGGTGTCAAACGCCATCGATGCCACACAGAAGCTGAAGACGCTGAAGGAAAAAGGCGACTTCACAGGAGAGTTGGGCGATCTGACAGTACGCGTAAGCCTGGACGAAAAGAAGGGAACGCTCACCATCAGCGACCATGGTATCGGAATGACAGCCGAGGAAATTGACAAGTATATCAACCAGATCGCCTTCTCGGGCGTGAACGACTTCCTCGACAAATACAAGGATAACGCCAACGCCATCATCGGACACTTCGGCCTGGGATTCTACTCTGCCTTCATGGTATCGAAGAAGGTGGAAATCGTTACCCGCTCCTACAAAGAGGGCGCGCAGGCCGTAAAGTGGTCGTGCGACGGAAGCCCGGAGTTCTCCATAGAGGATGCCAAGAAAGAGGAGCGCGGAAGCGACATCATCCTCTATATTGACGACGACTGCAAGGAGTTCCTGGAGAAGTCGAAGATTGAGCAGCTGCTGCAGAAATACTGCAAATTCCTGCCCGTCGCAATAGCCTTCGGCAAGAAGACGGAATGGAAGGACGGCAAGCAGGTGGATACCGATGAGGATAACATTATTAATAATGTGGAGCCGCTGTGGACAAAGACACCTAGTACGCTGAAGGACGAGGACTACAAGTCGTTCTACCGCACGCTCTACCCCATGCAGATGGACGAGCCCCTGTTCTGGATTCACCTGAACGTCGATTATCCGTTCAACTTGACGGGTATCCTGTACTTCCCCCGCATCCAGTCGAACATCGACCTTCAACGCAACAAGATTCAGCTCTACTGCAACCAGGTGTTCGTGACCGATCAGGTGGAAGGCATCGTACCAGAATTCCTCACCCTGCTCCACGGAGTCATCGACTCGCCGGATATTCCGCTGAACGTGAGCCGCTCGTATCTGCAGAGTGATGCCAACGTGAAGAAAATCTCCACCTACATCACCAAAAAGGTGGCTGACCGCCTGAACAGTATCTTTAAGGAGAACCGCAAGGAGTATGAGGATAAATGGGATGACCTGAAAATCTTCATCAACTACGGCATGCTTTCACAGGAAGATTTCTACGACCGCGCCAAAGATTTCGCTCTGCTGAAGGACGTTGACGGCAAGTTCTTCACCTTCGAGGAATACAAGACCCTCATCAAGGACAACCAGACAGACAAGGACGGTCAACTGGTCTATCTCTATGCCAACAACAAGGACGAGCAATACTGCTACATCGAAACAGCCCGACAGAAAGGCTACAGCGTGCCGCTGCTCGACGGACAGTTGGACACACCGGTGGCACAGATGCTCGAACAGAAATTGGAGAAGACACGCTTCACACGCGTTGATGCCGACATCATCGATAGGCTCATCGTGAAAGAGGAGGCCAAGAAAACGGAGTTCACAGAGGAACAAACTGACAAATTGTCACAAGTATTCCAATCGCAGATGCCCAAGATAGAGAAGAGCGAATTCCACGTGGAGGTGCAGGCTCTTGGAGAAGAGGCGCAACCCGTTCTCATCACCCAGAGCGAATATATGCGCCGCATGAAAGATATGAGCCGCTATCAGAGCGGTATGGGATTCTACGCCAACATGCCCGACATGTACACCATCGTGCTGAACTCCGACCACGAACTTGTCAAGAAGGTTCTTTCCGATACGGAAACCAACACCAATGAGGCGCTGAACCCCATTCTCTCAGAGTTGAAGGGATTGGAAGCCCGACTTGCTGCCATCCGACAGACTCAGGACAAGAAGAAATATGACGAGCTGACACAGGAAGACAAAGACTTGAAGGCCGAAGCCGAGAAAGCTGTCAACGAGCAGAAAAACAAGAAGAACAGCCTGCTCGCCGACTACGCTAAGGACAACAGCATCGTCCACCAGCTCATCGACCTCGCCCTGCTACAGAACGGCATGTTGAAGGGTGCTGCCCTCAACGCATTCCTGAAGCGCTCTGTGGAACTGATCAAATAACAAGTAATAGGTTATAAGTAATAGGTAATAGGTGTGATTACTCCTCAAATTGCAAGGGTCGTCATACCTATTACTTTTTACCTATTACCTAAAACATAGAATCTACTCCTCTTCCCCTCTCAGCGTGGGCAGGGAGATGTGATATTTCATCGCCAGGAAACGAATCAGGCAGATGAAGAAGAAAGTTACCGTAGCTGCCACACCGACATTGAACGATGCCATCAGCATCAGCCAATAGACAAGACCACCGGCAATACTTGCCATCGCATAAATTTCCTTCTTGAAGATGAGTGCTGTACGATTGAGGAAGATGTCGCGAATCACGCCACCCGCAGAACCCGTTATACAGCCCATCAGGATGGCAACCCATAGCGGATGTCCGCAATCAATAGTCTTCTGCATACCGGCAATCGTAAAGAGGGCGAGTCCCAGCGTATCGAACACAAACCAAGCATTGTCGAGCCGTTTCAACGAGCGGGCAAAGACAATGACAAACACTTGCGCCAAAGCCGTACACACCATATAGAAGGGAGAGGTCATCCAGAAAGGAGTGACTCCCAGCATGACATCGCGAATGGTACCTCCACCAATAGCAACGGTAACACCACACACAAAACCGCCAAACCAGTCAAAATGGTGAGCGGCAGCATGACGAATACCAGAAATGGCAAACGCAAAGGTTCCCAGAAACTCGATAATCTGTATAACCGTTCCGACAAATTCTTGATCGTAATTCATAACATGGGGTTCGCTTAAACAACATGAACTGGGTTACCCTCGATGAATGCCTTGACGTTTTCAACAGCAATCTTCATGAGACGTGTACGCGCTTCTCTCGTAGCCCAGGCTACATGGGGAGTAAGGAAAGCGTTGGGTTGGGAAAACAACGGATTATCCTGCTCTGGCGGTTCACACGTCATCACATCGGCAGCATAGGCACCCAGTTGTCCGGTTTCCAAAGCCTGTGCCACAGCCTGTTCGTCAACAAGCGGACCGCGTCCCGTATTCAGGAGTATGGCCCCCTGTTTCATCTTCTGCAACGTATCGGCGTTGATCAGATGGTGCGTAGCTGGGGTGAGCGGACAATGGAGCGACAAGACATCGCTGACAGCGAGCAGTCCTTCGAGGGTGGTCTTCTGAACCCCTACAGGCAGATTGGCAGGTTGCTTGGAAGTGAAGGCGAAAACATCCATCCCAAATTCGCGTGCAATGGTTGCCACCCGCATACCAATATTGCCCAAGCCCACGATGCCGAAGGTCTTTCCTGCCAGTTCCATCAAGGGTGTGTCCCAATAGCAGAAGTCGGGATTGCGGCTCCAGCGTCCCTGTCGGTTGGCATCGGCATAGTGCTCCACCCTATTGGCAACAGCCAACAGGAGAGCGAAAGTAGCCTGAGCCACGCTATCGGTACTATAGGCAGGGATGTTGGTGACCACGATGCCTCGCCTGTGAGCAGCCTCTATGTCAACCACGTTATAACCAGTTGCCAACACTCCGATATACTTCAATTGCGGAAGCTGGCTCATCACCTCGTCTGTTACCTGTATCTTATTAATAAGGATGATATCGGCATCTTTCGCACGCTCCACCACCAATTCGGGTGCCGTACGGTCGTAGAGGACAAACTCTCCCAATGCCTTCAAGGGCTCCCAAGAGAAATCTCCAGGATTGGCTGCATAGCCGTCCAACTCAACTATCTTCATCTTAATAATTGACGATTTCACAATTTGACGATTTTTCAATTTGTCTATTTTTCTTATTTCACTTTCAAGGCGTAACCAAAGCTCTTCATTCTTCACCAGAACAACCTCTTACCTCTTACTTCTTCTTCTCCCCCCAGCATTGCATCATGCGCTGATAGAGCTTCTCCTCTGCCGGTGAATGTTGCGCATACCAGAAGCGTTTCGACTGCAATTCGTCGGGCAGATATTGTTGTTCGACAAAATGTCCGGGGAAGTCATGACTGTATTTATACCCGTCGCTATAGCCCAACTGTTTCATCAACGCCGTTGGAGCATTGCGCAGATGAAGAGGAACCGGCAGATTCCCAGATTGCCGCACCTCTGCCAAAGCGCTGTCGATGCCTAAGTAGGCGGAGTTGCTCTTCGGACTTGTGGCCAGATAGACAGCAGCTTCGGCAAGGGTGATGCGTGCTTCGGGCCATCCAATCTTCATCACCGTGTCGAAAGCGGCGTTGGCAAGCAACAGGGCATTGGGATTGGCAAGTCCCACATCTTCCGATGCGCTGATAACCATTCTTCGTGCTATGAACTGAGGGTCTTCGCCTCCTTCAATCATTCGTGCCATCCAGTAGAGAGCAGCATCGGGGTCGCTTCCGCGTATGCTCTTGATGAAGGCAGAGATGATGTCGTAATGCATCTCGCCCTCCTTGTCGTATGCCAAAGGATTCTGTTGCAACTGCTGTTCTACAAGCTCGTCTGTTATCACCAGCTCTTCCACCTCTGAGAACGCTTCCACCACTAACTGCAGGATATTCAGCAACTTGCGTGCGTCACCTCCGCTGAATCGCAGCAGGGCTCCCGTATCCTTCAGCTCGATGTGGCGTTTCTTCAGTTCCACGTCTTCCGCTAAGGCCCTATGCAGCAATCCAAGCAGGTCATCGCGCTCCAACGGCTTGAGCACATACAGCTGACAACGCGAGAGCAACGGTCTGATCACCTCAAACGATGGATTCTCCGTGGTGGCACCAATCAGCGTGACGATGCCCCGTTCCACAGCTCCAAGCAGCGAATCCTGCTGTGACTTGCTGAAACGATGGATTTCGTCGATGAACAGAATGGGAGATGCAGAATTGAAGAAGCGGTTGCTCTTGGCTCTCTCGATGACATCACGCACATCCTTCACACCACTTGTCACGGCACTTAACGTATAGAACGGGATTTGCAACTTATTCGCAATAATCTGCGCCAACGTTGTCTTGCCGACGCCTGGTGGTCCCCAAAGAATAAACGATGAAATCCGACCTGCGTCGATCATTCGGCGCAAGACTGCCCCCTCGCCTACCAAATGCTGCTGGCCGACATACTGATCCAGCGTGCGAGGTCGCATTCTCTCTGCTAACGGTTCACTCATAATTCTGCAAATTTACGACTTTTTTTTATTACACATAGCTCTCATCATATAGTTTTTTTGTCACACCTTAATTTTTTAGCATAAAAGTTTGTAGATTCAGCCGAAAGTATATACTTTTGCAACCAACATCAATAAGAACCATTTATCACATGAAACAACAAGCAAAAAAACAACTTACACTCAAGGCACTCAACAAGGGTAATGTCTGGGAAGTTCAAGAGAACGACATCTTCCGCATGTGGGAAGCCGCCATGAAAGATGCTGAACAGAAAGACAACCTTCGGCATTACAGAGACATCATCAAGTCGGCATTCGAGCTTGAGGAAGTGAAGATTGACAAGCCCGAGGTGATCAAGAAATACGAAGATAGGGGATTCCAGGTGGGATTCCTGCCAACCGATGAGCAAAGCAAGACCAAGATTGCCTTGAAAAAACGCCCCATCGTGCGCGTTACC
>JAFSWU010000165.1 GCA_017444365.1 Prevotella sp. | reverse complement strand
TTGGGATTGCCTACCAGTGCCACGTTGATCGTACGGCGTTCCTGCTTGGCAATATGCTGGAGGTAGTCGTCTTGGTGGAGTGACGAGTTAAGAGTGATGGGTGAAGAGTTATGATTACCTTGCACACCATTCTGCCCAGCGTTTATCAGGTAATCATAGTTCTTAGTTCTTAGTTCTTCACTATTCACCACCTCAATCATGTCTGCCTCCTGATGCCGCAGCGACACCTCGTAGCCCATGAGTTTATAGATGACGGGATCCTGGAGCGGTGCGTTCTGCAGCACCTCTACCTCCTTACCCTTGATGAAGCCCATCTCGATGATGCGCTTGCGGAAGCCACCGTGACCCAGCACCTTCACAATGACACCCTTCTCACCGGTCTTTAAATTCGATAGTTTCATGAACGTTTCTTTTTCTGCTGCAAAGTTACATAAAAATTTCCTGCAATCGGGTTGCATTTTGCATTCTTTTCAAAAAAATACCTACTTATGATGATAATAAAAGTTAATTGTGCACCTGTACATTAAACTTTTGTCAAATTTTGCATCAATATAGTATATGAACCAACGCAGCATTATTACCTTATTAGTCATGTTCTTTTTGAGCATACTCCCAGCAGCAGCCCAAAGAGACGTATTGTCAGGCCGGGTGCTTGACAAGGAGAACAACCAGCCAATGGCCAAGAGTACCTTACAGCTTTATCGTCTGACACGGAAGACGGACGGCAAGCTCGACACCACCTTCGTGAGAGGCGTGCTCTCCGAAGACAACGGTCGCTTTACATTTAATAATGTGTCGGCAGGTCAGTACCTGCTCAAGATCACCTTCCTCGGCTATAAGTCCTACTATCAGGCCCTGAACAAGGAGCGGGGTAGGGAGATTACCCTAGGCAACATCATGATGGAGCCCAACAGCGTGCAGCTCGACGAGGCGGTGATCACAGCCAATCTGCCCAAGATGATCATCCGCGACGATACGGTGGTGTATAATGCCGATGCCTTCCGTGTGCCGGAGGGTTCGGTGATCGAGGCACTGGTAGAGGCACTCCCCGGTGCGAAGATTGACGACGACGGAAAGATCACCATCAACGGCAAGGAAGTGCGTAAGTTCAAGATGGACGGCCGCGACTTCATGACGGGCAACAATGATGCCGTGATGAAGAACCTGCCCTCGTATGTCATCGACCAGGTGAAGGCCTACGACGATAAGAGCGATCTGTCGCGCATGACGGGTATCGACGACGGTAATGATGACTTCACCCTCGAATTTGTGACCAAGCGCAGTGCCCGCAACGGCATACAGGCCAATCCCGACCTGGGCTACGGTACCGATCATCGCTATGGCATACGCCTGACGGCGATGAAACCCTTCGGCGACGTGCGTTACACCTTCATGGGCAATGCCAACAACGTGAACGACCGTAACTTCTCGGGTCGTGGCGGACGAGGACGAGGCAACAACCAGGGACAGCGTGAGACCAAGACGGCAGCCCTCGACGCCAGCTATGAGAACCAACGGAAACGCAACGGCAGCCAGGTGCGCTGGAGCGGACGAGTCACATGGAACCGCAACGATGCCGACAACTGGAACCGCTCCGCTTCCGAGAACTTCGTACAGACCCGTGGCGGTGCCTTCACCAACAGCATCAGCCAGAGCTACTCGCGCAACAACAGCTGGACCGCCAACATGAACCTGCAGTGGAGCATTGACTCGTTGACCACACTGTCGTTCCGCCCTGATATGAGCATCTCTTCAAACGACAGCCGCTCGCACAACAGCAATGCCTCGTTCAATGCCAATCCCTTCGATTACGTCGAAGACGCCCTGAGCGAACAGAGTATCAATAAGATGAACGAACTGGGTCTTATCGTCAACAACCGTCAGGGCAAGTCGCTCGGCTACGGCGAGAACAAGAATGCCAGCGCCCAGTTACAGCTCACACGCCGCATCGGCACAAAAGGCCGCAACGTGGCTCTAAGCAGCAACTTTAACTATCGCGACGGCGAGAACAAGAATGCCAACCTCTCTGCCGTCCACCTCTTCCAGCAGAAAGACCGCTTCGGCAACGACTCTACCTATCAGACCAACCGCTACACGCTGTCGCCTACCGACAACTTCAGCTACTCATTAGGCCTTACTTACACTGAGCCTCTCTATACTTTCAAGCCGAAACCGCAACCCGTCGACACCACGCAACAGCAGCAGCGCGGACCCTTCGGCAACCGCAACCGTATGCGCAGCTTCGGTGCCCAGGGAATCTTCCTGCAGCTGAACTATCGATACAACTACAGCCATCAGAAGAGCGACCCTTCAACCTACGACTTCCCCGCCGTCTATACCGATGAGGCCTTTGCCGAGGTGCTCAATGAATACCGCGAGTGGGGACGCCTGTTCGGCTATCTTCCCAACCCCTATGAGAGCTATCTCAGCAGCGACCTGAGCCGATTCTCCGAGCGTACCGAGCACAACCATAATATCGACGTGCAGCTCCGTGTGGTGCGCGACAAACTGAACATGAACGCCGGTATCAACATCCAGCCCCAGAAGTCACACTTCATACAGCAGTATCTGGGCCGTCCCGTCGACACCGTCAGGACCGTCACCAACGTCTCGCCGACGCTCAACATGCGCTATCGCTTCAACCAGCAGACCAACCTTCAAATACAGTTCCGCGGACAGTCGCAGCAACCACAAATCACACAGTTGCTTGACATCCGCGATGATACCAACCCTCTGAACATCTCGGAAGGAAATCCCGGACTGAAGCCCTCGTTCAACTCCAACCTTTCGTTTAACTTCCAGATGCAGCGACAGCCAAAGCTCGTCACCGACAGCATGGGATTCACCGTGCCCAAGGCACAACGGCATTGGAGCTTCAGTTCGAACGGCGGCTGGCAGGTCACCAAGAACTCCATCGGCAATATTGTCACCTATGACGAGAAGACCGGTGGACGTACCACGCGGCCCGAGAATATCAACGGCAACTGGAGCGCCAACCTCGCCGTGTCGTTCAACTTCAACCTCGACACGCTGAACCGCTGGGACGTGAGCGGCTCCGTCAACGGACGCTACGACCACCGCGTGGGCTATGTCAACCTGAACCGTACGGCCATTCCCGACCGCAACGTCACACATACCTACAATCTCTCGCCTGAACTCAGACTCAGCTATCGCATCAGGGCGATTAACTTCTCGCTCAACGGACGTGCCACCTACGCCCGCACCGAGAACCGCCTGCAGGCCACGAACAACCTGACCACATGGAACTTCCAGTACGGCGGTAACGCAAACATCCGCCTGCCTTGGGGAACGGAACTGGCCACCGACTTCCACATGTTCAGCAAGCGAGGCTATACCGACGAGACGATGAATACCAACGAGCTGCTGTGGAACGCCCAGCTCTCACAGGGCTTCCTGCGCGGGAAATCCCTTACCATCATGCTCCAGTGGTATGACATCCTGCATCAGCAGACCAACCTGACGACCAACGTGACGGCCAACGGCTGGACCGACCGCGAGGTGAATGCCATCACCAGCTATGCCATGCTCCATGTGACTTACCGCATGAACTTCTTCGGAGGACGTAATGGACGTGGCGGATTCGGTGGCCAGCGAGGCGAAGGCGGGCGTGGCGGGCGCGGCGGACGTGGCGGCGGCTTCCCGGGCGGTGGCTTCGGCGGCGGAGGCGGATTCGGAGGCGGAGGAGGCCGCTTCTGATGAAGGATTCGACAAAAAACAACAGTTCCCTCGCATTTTTTGCGGGGGAAATTTGTTTTTTTCCGATAAACTTCCTATATTTGCAGCATCAAACGATATCCAAATGGAAAAGAGACAAAAAACCATAGCTGGGAAAATCACGCGGAGGATGTTGGTCTGGATGATCGTCATCGTCCTGCTGGTTTCCTACGCCCTGTTCTATTTCGAGGGACAGTCGACACGCCAGTTCTATTCCGAGATCTACCACAACAAGATGCTCATCACCAACGAGTACACCCGTCGTGTGATCTCCGATGTCTATGTGGCCGTGACCAACAACCTCTATTATCTGGAGCAGTCGCTCAACAATCCCGACAACCACAAGGCCACCATGAAGCGCATCGTGAGAAGCGGTACGCGCATCTGGAGCTGCGGCGTCAGTTTCATTGAAGACTATTATCCGCAGAAAGGCCCGCAGTACTGTCCCTACGCCTGGCGCGACCCATACCGCCCGGATTCCGTCTATTCCCAGGACAGGACCAATGACATTCGCAACTATCTCAGCGCCGATTGGTTCCTCACCGTCCTCAAGACCGACTCGGCACAGTGGTCGGCACCTTTCTACGACCATTATGACGAGCGGACCACGCTGTCGGCCTATATGGTGCCCGTCCACGACAAGACGGGTAGGGTGGTGGCCGTGCTCGGAGCCGACGTCTCTCTCGACTGGTTTACCAACAAGCTCAATGAGGCCGACTCCGTCATCAACAAGAGCAAGATGTTCATGGCGAGCATGTTCAGGATGAAGTCCAACAGCTTCATCATCAACCGCGACGGCACCTACATGACCCATTCCGACAAGTGGCGCATCATGAAGGACAATTTCTTCATGCAGCTCGGCACCTGCGACGGCAGCAATACGGAAGGCGTGGTCAACAGGATCATCAACGGCATCGAGGATAACAAGAGCCTGGAGCGCTTCCTCGTCGATGGTCAGGAGTGTTATCTCTTCTACAAACCCGTGAAGTACACCCAGTGGATATTGGTGACCGTCGTGCCATGCAAGGCTGTCGACACGCTGTGCTATC
>JAFSWU010000164.1 GCA_017444365.1 Prevotella sp. | reverse complement strand
GAGACAATCCTTGAAACGTTCCTTCAAAAAAAACACCTCCAGATTGAAAGCCCAACGCTGGATGTCACCATAGTAGTCCTCCAGATAGGGGTTGTAGGTAACGGCTTCGAACCGTGTTTCCCATCCGTAGTGCTTGGCCAACAGCGTGGTCAGTGTGGTCTTTCCACTTCCTATGTTTCCTGCAACAACAATGTGCATGGTGAAGTTTTAAGGTTATGAGGTTTTAAGGTTGTGAGTTCCGAATTAAACTTTTATAAATATAGTTCTCGTAGTGACGCAGTCACGTTTCGTCTTCGTACGAAGTTAAATTTTTCGCACAAATATACGAAACAATTATGAATTGTGAATTGTGAATTGTGATTTATTTTGTATTTTTGCAATATCAAATTAAGACTAAGTAAGAATGAAGTGGGAACAACTACTCAGTAATAAGCGATTTGGACAGGAAAAAACACCTCATCGCGCAGACGATCGTTCAGAATTTCAGCGCGACTTCGACCGACTCATCTTTTCGGCCCCTTTTCGTCGCTTGCAAAATAAGACACAGGTGTTTCCCCTGCCAGGAAGCATCTTCGTGCACAATCGCCTGACACACTCCTTGGAGGTGAGCAGCGTGGGGCGCAGTTTGGGCAACGATGTGAGCCGACTGCTTCTCGAACGTCACCCCGAGTTGGTCAAGACTCACCTTACCGAGGCAGGGAGCATTGTCAGTGCGGCATGTCTGGCACACGACCTCGGCAATCCTCCCTTCGGACATAGCGGCGAACGTGCCATTGGTGCCTACTTCACGGAGGAGAAAGGACGCAAGTATGAGACCTATTTTTGCGATGAAACCGGCGATTCTCTTACTCCGGAGCAGTGGCAAGACCTCATTCATTTCGAAGGTAATGCCAATGCTCTCCGACTCCTCACTCACCATTTCCGTGGTCGCCGCGAGGGTGGTTTTGTCATGACCTATTCCACGCTCGCAAGCATCGTAAAATATCCCTATAGTAGCAGTCAGGCTGGCAGGAAGGGCAAGTTCGGTTTCTTTCAGGCAGAACAGTCGGATTACGAAAAGATAGCACAGGAACTGGGCATCAAGAAAATCAAGACCCCACAGGGCGAACGCTACGCACGCTATCCGTTGGTGTATTTGGTGGAGGCAGCCGACGACATCTGCTACCAGATTATGGACATTGAGGACGCCCATAAACTGAAGATACTGACTACTGAGGAAACCCACCAGCTATTGAGTTCCTTCTTCACGGAAGAGGAGAAGGTGGACATTCGCGAACGCCTCTCTTCTGTCGATGATGTCAACGAGCAGGTGGTGTTCTTGCGCAGTGTGGCCATTGGCAAGTTGGAACAAGAGTGCGTGCGTGTCTTCGTGGAGAACGAGGAGGCCATTCTCGACGGGCGCTTCGAGGGCAGTCTCATCGATCACATCAGCGACATACCCAATCGTGCCTACAAACATTGTGTGGAGGTTGCCTTTGCCAAGATCTATCATTCTCAGTTGGTGGTGGACATTGAGATTGCGGGTCACAAGGTCATCACCCAACTCCTCGACCTCATGCTCGAGGCTGTCACCCACAGCGATGCCATCTATTCCAAGATTCTCATCAACCGCGTCAGTCCGCAGTACGACATCCTGGCTCCCACACTCTACGAGCGCATGCTGGCTGTCCTCGACTACATCTCGGGCATGACGGACGTCTTCGCTCTCGACCTCTACCGCAAGGTCACGGGCATGAGCCTTGCCACGGTATAGTTCGGCCTGATACACTGAATTTAAAAAGGGGGCTGTGCTGTTCAACTATGACCCTCGGTCGAGTTCTTGCTCCACTTCGTTACGCAAGCGCGAGGCAATTCCCGTCGTAACTTGGCAAAGCTCGAACGAGTTCAACTCTGCCCTCATTGCTTCGTCAAGAGCAGACTCCATGTGTCACTTGTTATACAACAGTTGGCCCTCTCTGCCCATGCCCTCGCCCTCTACGTAGATTTGGGTCTGTCGGCAGTTGTTGTAGAGCGTGATGTGTGCCTGTCCCTGTTCGTCCAGTTTCAAGTTGGGGTTCCAGTAGAGCGTCCGGCGATAGTCCGTTGGCTGCTGCGGACGCTGCCGTGAGTAGTCGGGATGGTAAAAATCCTCCTGATAGGCGAAGCCGTGCAGGATGTATCGCCGGTCGCGGTAGGTCACTCGGCGTTCATTCTCTGGCAGTCTGTGTAGCGACACTTCCACGCTTGGTTGGTCATCCTGCCGATAGCGGTCGCAGCCCTCGTTGCGTGGCGAAAAGTCAGTGTAGATATAGATTTTGTCAAGGAACTGTAATTGAGCGTTATGCCTACTTTCAGAGGAACTGATGACATAGTTTATCCACTCCTTGGCATCCTGAAGCATGACATCACCAGAGGCATGTGTCAGGTTGTTCCCCACCGTATTAGGTTGCAGCGAGTAAACTTTGAGTGAATCATAAAAAAGTGAGAAGTCAAACATACGTTTCATGTTCATGTCGCTTATGTAATTGTATGCAATGGCCATTGAATAATCCGCAGCGGTGCGGATTTCCCATTCTGGTATAAGGCTAATGGGAAAGTAGGGTTGGGTAAGCAATCCTGCATCCATAGTTTGGTTGAAGGCTTCATAAGCATCCACCACATAAACAGGCTGGGAAAGATTCATGTGTCTAAGTCCGTTTCTCTTGGAGCGTATCGTTATCTCATTTAGTACTCTATCTTCTAAATCTCCCATCTTTCTGGTGTTAAGGTTATGTGTTGCATAGTTGGTATGATACCAGTTGTAGGGCTGGGGCCAGCGCGGATAGG
>JAFSWU010000163.1 GCA_017444365.1 Prevotella sp. | reverse complement strand
CGCACACCCCGGCAATGCCGTGGCTGTGGCTCTCTCCTCCAACAGGAACAAGATATACAGGGAGATTATACTGAACAGTGTCGATATTATCAATGACATCCGGCAGGTCTGCCTCTCCGACACGAAGATGACCGAAAAGGAACGCATAGAGATCATCTTCGGCATTCGTCCGAAACTGAAACTGATGAACAGGAAACTTGTGCGACTCATCAAGGCCGTGAAGTACACTTCCTATGCCGACGTGTGGGCCGAGATAGACTACCATGCCAGAGAAGGTGCCGACAAGAAAAGCATTGCCACACAGTGCATGGACCGCTGGCGCAGGAACGGACGGAGATAAATTGATAATTGTAAATCCTTAAAAATATAATTGAAAAGATGGGCTGGACAACAGTATTGAAAGCAGGAAAGCCATTGCTACGGTGGACGATGCGTGGCGGCAAGGCCACCATTGAATCCGTCGGCAGTGCCGTCATTCATCCGCAGCGTACCCTCAAAGGACTGGGTACTGCCACCAAGACTGCTGCAATTGGCGGTGCCGTGGGCTATGTGGGATGGGAGAAACTAACCACTGACAAGAGCGTGGCCGGTATCGTCGGGGATGCCGTTCTCGGTGAGGGTACGATGCAGGGCTTCAGCAACACCGTGAGCGGTGTCGTCGGCGGTGTGCATGACCTGACCGACAAGGTTGGCGGCATGACCGACAGCGTGAACAATGCCATGACAGACGTAAACAGCAAATGGAGCGGCATGTCAAACTTCCTCCGTGGCGTCTTCTCCGGCAACGGCGGTGAGATGATGGGCAACTTCTTCGGCAACCTCGGCCGCGGCAACGTGTCGGGACTCAGCATCGCCGGATTGGTGCTGTCCGCCATGCTCATCTTCGGTCGCTTCGGGTGGCTGGCAAAGATTGCCGGTGCCGTCCTCGCCATGATGATGATTGGTAACAACGCCAACATGGTACAGCTCTTGGGCGCACGTCAGGAACAGCCACAACTGGCACAGGCACAGCCTGAACAGGAGCAGCAAAGCACGGGCGGCGGCAGAAGAAGATAATTGTCATCGACCAGATGGTAAATTGTAAATTGTCAAATCGTAAATGAAAAGATGAAATATACACAGGAAATGATGCTCCATTCGGACAGCGGCTATTGTATGCCCTTCGAGGAGCGTGACAAGGACGTTGAAATGACGCTCGGCTACGGCAAACAGCGGCATCCCGTGACAGGTGAGAATTTCTTCCACCACGGTGTGGACTTCAAGGCACACCGTTATCTGCTGTCTGCCGTGGCAACAGGTCAGGTGACGGGAATCGGCAACGATGCCGTCCATGGAATCTACCAGGTCATCCGCTATGGTCGTTATGAGGTTACCTATTCCCATCTCTGCAATGTATTTAAGACCTTCGGCAGCGGCGTGAAAGCCGGGCAGATTGTCGCTGTCAGTGACAACCTCCTGCATATTGAAGTGCGTTTCGACGGCCAGGAACTGAACCCGATAGAGTTCCTGACCATGCTCTACGGTAATATCAAGGCCATGGAGCAGAGCGGACAGATGGGAGTGCCGGAATTTGTCACGCTCGACATGGACCTGCATACGCTCTATGACAATGACAGAAAGGAGATTGAGGAACTGATGCTGCGCTTCTATCCCGACTATATGCAGGATATGCGGCAGGGGCTGTACGTTGTTCCGGCACATACGGAGCAGGCACTCCGTAATGTCTTCACCGTTTCGGCGATGAAGAACTACTTCTACGAGACATTGCCATCGATGGCCAATCCCCTTGGCATGGGCGCACGTTCCATCCCGATAGCGGAGAAGGTACAGAACCTGCTGATAGCGGACTTCTTGAACTATCTTGCCCTACGTCAGCATGTGTTCCTCTCCAGCATGAGCGAGGACGTAAAAAAAAACGACTTGAAGAAGCCGTAGCCACCAGCGGACTCATCGATCCTCTGGCTGGACTGGAGATTGACGTGCAGAGCTTTGACATTCCAAGGGTTGTCAGCGTCTATCCCGACCGTTCGGGCATCAGATGGTGGATCAAGGCATGGTTCAACAACAGCGAACGCGGCGAGGCCGCCATTGAGATAGAGCAGCAGGTTGCCATACGCTTCATCAACGACAACAGTGAGAAGGACGAGTGGCTGGAAGAATACTATCCCAAGCAGATGGAAGTCTATCACAATGCCATCGAACAGACCCGCGAACAGATACTCAATCAGTTAAATCTATGAGCAGTATGAACAACGAGACAATATTCAAGACGAAAGTCCTACCCATCATGGAGCAGGTGATGAAAGACCTTCGGCGCAAGCAAGCAGAAGAGATAGGCAGGCATACCAGAAGCCTCCCCTATATCCTGGCGGGTGCTACGGGGCCGGATGGCGGCATGTCCGCCCAAGCAGCAAGTCTGGACGCACTCCGATATACGGGAGAATGGAACTCCAAGCATACGGAAGACTATATCCAGATGGTTAAGGATGAACTGAAGAAACAGGGAATAGTCGTCACGCCGGAGATTGAGAAGATGATGATTGACAAGATGATTCAGGACAAGATTCCCAAGTCATCCATCGAATACATCATGCGCAAGGCGGCCACGAACACCATCTTCTATCTGCCACAGGCAATGAGCAAGTCACCATTGGAAGACCATATCACCGAAGAGGCAAAGAAGCGTTACAATCCATCCACACTTGAAAAAGGAACAGGCTTCGCTTTAGGCGCTGCTGCGGACTACCTGACGATGGGCGGCTTTGGAGGCGGCTGGAAAAGCGCAGCCTCCTTCATCGGTACGGACTTGCTCATCAACGGTGTAGCATCCAAGGTGGGTGAACCTCCTACTGTCGCTCCCGATTCGGGCAACACCGTCACACCTGCGACTGCCCATCCTAACGGACGTGATGAACGGTACAAGGATGTACCGCTGATAGTGGCACCAGGACAGGAAGAGGCATGGCTGGCAGAACAGGCAAGGCTGAAAGCAGAGCGGGAGGCTCAGGAGCAGGTGGAAACAGCACAGGAAGCACCGCCAGTTTTGCCAACCGGGCAGAACCAGACAATAGAAATGCAGCCCGTCACAGAGCAGCCAGAGCAGACGAACACAAGCGGATGGAACGGTTTGTTGAGCACCTTCGGTCTGAACGGCATCGGTGACATTGGTCATAACCTCGGCTATGTACTGGCAATGCTCCCCGACCTCCTTGTGGGTATGTTCACGGGAAAAACCAAGCTGAACATCAAAGACAACCTGTTACCCATCGCCAGCATAGCCGCAGGAATGTTTGTCAAGAACCCTGTCCTGAAGATGATCCTGATTGCCATGGGCGGGCTGAACCTATTGAACAAGGCCGGGCATGAAGCACTTGACAAACAGCATGAGCAGGGAATGGGCCAGGGCGGTAATCAGACACGAAACCATTACCGTATCTATCAGGACGAACCGCTTAATCCGCGCATCAGCAACCCGCAACTGCGAGGCAACTGTCTGATAGCCGTCATCGACCGCGTTCCCTATACCATCGCACTGCCCGATACCGTGGTAGATGCCTACAGGCAGGGAGCCTTGCCCCTGAACACACTCGCCAACGCCGTCGTTGCCAAGAACGACCAGATGCAGCAGATGGCATCAAGGAACCGACGGAGCAGCGAGAGCAAAGACGAGAACTCTCGATCTTTGCCGAGTCGTGACGGAGGAAGAGCAGAGCTCAACTACGAGGCTGGTGAGCAGCAGACAGTAACCAGGACACTTGCACAGCGATAAGCAATACCATAACCTATAAAACTGAAATGCAATGACAGAAAAGACCCAACAAGAGAAGAATGCGGCAGAGCGACAGGTCGCCCTGCTTGCCAGTGCGCTGGAGTCTTCCAGGACGCATGAGGGTGTCTGGCTTAACCCCAAGGGGAAGGCTGCACCCCGTTTCTATCCGAAAGGCGTGGCCGTCTCTGCCTTCAATGCTGTCATCCTCGGACTGCACAGCGACCAGAACGGCTACAAGACGAATGAATACACCTTGTTCTCCGAGGCGAAGAAGCGTGGTGAGAGCGTACAGGCAAAGGAAAAGGGTGTGCCCTTCCTCTGGTATAACTGGAAGGAGTACGAGAACCGCCACAAGCCTGATGAACGCATCACCCGTGAGGCATACCAGCAGTTGCCGCCCGATGAACAGAAGATGTACAAGGGTGTGCGCCAGCGCGAGGTGCGGATGTTGTTCAACATCGAGCAGACAACCTTGCCGATGGTTGACAAGAACGCCTTTGCCCATGAGGTGGAACTGTTCGGGGGACTTGCCAGCCGTGAGGATGTGGCCCATGAGCAGCAACAGCTTCAGAAGGATGTCAACCAGTTCATCCTCCGCACAAGGGACAACCTCGTTCCCATCCGCAGGGATGCCAGCGGTGTGAGCCACTACGACGCACAGCGCGATGCCGTCTATATGGCTCCGCAGAAGAGCTACGGCAGTTATGAGGACTACGTGCGTGACCTTGTGCGTCTGGTGGTGACAGCCACCGGTCATCAGCAGCGTCTCGCCCGTGAGGGTATGGCGGTGGACGGCGAGAAGGAACCATCTGAAGATGCAGCACGTCAGGAGCAGCTTGTCGTGGAACTCGCCACGGGTGCGAAACTTCAGGAACTCGGCCTTCCTGCCCGTATCTCACAGGAAAACCAGCAGCACATCGACTACTGGAAACGGGAACTCAACGAGAACCCCTGTCTGGTCGATGCACTGGAGATGGACGTGAACAATGCCCTCGAAGTCATCCATAAGGCAGAACGGAACGAAAAGGTAGAGTATGCCGCGGCAAGGACACAGCAGCAGACGGAGGTGATACAGCAGCAGTTGCCGCAGCACTTCTACGTGGCCGATGAAATCAAGGGCATCCCCAATCAGGAAAAACGCGAGATGGTCATTGTCCGCGACAATAACGCCAGAAGTGCCGAGGTCATCCTCCCCGCAGGTGCCTCGCTTGAACCAAAGAACGAACTGCCGGGTATGTCAAAGGAACGCATACACACGGCCTTGAAGAAGGAGGGAATCGATGAAGTGACGTTCTTCAATCCCGATGGAGCTTTGGGCTATCGTCCTAACGACAGCCATTTCGATGGCAAGGAAGTCACTGTCGCACGTCTCAACAACTGGACGCTGGAGAATGTGCAGCAGATTGATGTCAGCGATGGCGTGAAGAAGGCCGCTGCCGTGGATTTCGATTCGGTGATGATGTTGCGTGACGACGAAGGTAAGTGGGCCTTGTACCTGAAACCCGAGAACGAGAAGGGATTTGCCGTCTATCCCGACAAGCCGGATATCAATACCTTCTTCAGCCTGATCCGTAATCCGACACCAAAGACAGAGAGTTTTCGTCTGGAACTGGCACGGAAATACCATGCTCTTGCCACGGCACATCCCGACCTGAAGATTGACCTGTTCAAGAGCCAGGCCACGGATGAGGAGCTGGGGCGCATTGAGCATGTGAACATCTTCAAGACACGTGACGACAAGGCAAAGATACTCTGTGCGCCGACCATCACGGGGCTGGGAAAGGTGCAGCCGCGCATCGTCACCCATGACCAGTGGCAGCGGATGTGGCTCGCCCCCGACATGCAGGACTATAAGAAGCATCTGGCCGCCTCGCTTTTTGCCGACGTGCTCCGTCAGGGACGCAGCGATGCCGTGGCCGTGGGTACGGACAAGACTGAACAGGAAAGTCTGGCTGCTACGCCCCAGGAAGCCAAGCAGGTGGTGGCAGAGCACAAGGAAGAGGAGCATGAGCAGCGCAATGAGGAACAACAGACAGAACAGCATGAAAAGAAAGAGGAGGAAAAACGGCAGAACTCACCTGAACAGAAAAAGGAAGAAGAGCAGGAGGAGAAAGCCAAGGAAGAAGCCACCAAGGCAGAGACCAAAGCCGTGACCGCCGTCATGCTTTCTCCCATGCTGAAGCAGTTCCATGATTTGAAGTCGAAACATCCCGATGCCGTCCTGCTGTTCAGGGTCGGTGACTTCTACGAGACATACGGAGAGGATGCCCGTTCCGCCTCACATACACTGGGGATTACCCTGACGCGGAGCAACAGCACCAAGGGGAAGGACGGCAAGCCGCTGGAAATGGCAGGATTTCCTCACCATGCCCTCGACACCTACTTGCCGAAACTCGTCCGTGCCGGGCTTCGTGT
>JAFSWU010000162.1 GCA_017444365.1 Prevotella sp. | reverse complement strand
GCTGCGTATATTTGCCGCTAACAGGCATCGTGCGGGTGTTGTCCGAGCAGTAGTTGTTCACCGTTTCGGCACCACAGTCACACAACGCCAGCCGTCCAGCCTCTAAGAGGTTCAGCGAGGGGTTGCCGTGCATAATCTCGCCGTGCTGGGTGAAGATGGTTGCGAAGCTAACCTGTGCTCCGTAAGAAAGGGCGATGCCGTCAATTTGTCCGGCAATGAATTTCTCTGTCACACCAGGCTTGATAAGCCGCACGGCGGTGGTGTGCATCTTGTAGCCAATCTCGGCGGCACGTTCCATCTCCTCAATCTCCTCGGCTGTCTTGGTAGAGCGCATCTTCACCACGGCGTTAATCAGCTCCATTGAAGCTTCCTCCTTCTGCTGGTTGGGATGGATGCCGAGCAGGTCGAACACCTGCAACTTGATGTCGTAGCGATAGGGAGGCAGGAAGTGAATCTTGCGTTTCTGCGCCAGTGCCTCGTTGCAGAGCGACCGCAGATGAGCCATCGGTGCTGAATTTGCCACACCGACTTCGGCAGCAAGGTCGGCAACGCTGTTCACGGAGCCATACCACACGATGTCCTCAATGTCGATGTCGTCGCCAATCAGCGTCTCGCGGTCGTTGTCGATGTCGATAACACCCACGAGCCCATCGCGCTGTTGTCCGAAGTAGTACAGGAACGTGGAGTCCTGGCGGAAGGGGTGATAGGCGTTGTTGGGGTAGTTGTTAGGGGCCTCGTTGTTGCCGAAAAGAATAATAAGACCGCTCTTCACCAGTTTTTTCAACTGCTGACGGCGGTCTTGGTAGGTTTGTTTGCTAAACATAATGATCATGCTTAAGGCTTAATGCTTCATGCTTTCATGCACAAGGATTTAATTCTCGCCGTCTCCGTAGATAAAGTCGTGAGCGCCGCTCTTGTACTCAAGAATCTCTTCAGGACGGAAGAAGCGTTTCAACTCAATTTGAGCGTTCTCTACAGAGTCGGAGGCATGAACAATGTTCTGCTGGTTGCTCAGAGAATAGTCGCCACGAATGGTACCAGGAGCAGCGGCACGGCCATTGGTGGCACCAGTCATGGTGCGTACAACCTGCACAGCCTCTACGCCTTCGAGTACCAGAGCTACAACAGGCGAAGCCTGCATGGAGGCTGCAAGGGCGGGGAAGAAGGGGCGGTCAACCAGGTGAGCATAGTGTTCGCGCAGGATCTCGTCGCTGAGCTGCATGAGCTTCAAACCGGCGATGCGGAGTCCGCGGCGTTCAAAACGATTGATAATTTCTCCAATCAACTGGCGCTGTACACAGCTGGGCTTCAGTAATACGAGGGTTTTCTCCATAATTGCAAATGTTATTGGTTAGATTTTCTGTTAATTTTGCAAAGATACAAACTTTATTTCATCCTGCCAAATGTTTGTTCACCTTTCTTCAACGCTTGCCTCTTGCGTCTTCGGATAGCGTCTTCGGACGATCTTGTCCTCAAGTCCCTTAATCATTTGTTGTATCTGCGCATCGCGCCCTTGGGAGTTGTTGCCACCGAAGTGCTGGTAGTAGCTGTGGGCCGACTTGAAACTTTCGTAGGCACTGTCGATATCGTGCAGGAAGAGGTGGCAGAATCCTAAGCGGTAGAAGGAATCCCCCTTCTCGTTGTCGTAGCAGAGCAGCAGATGATGCTCGTACTGGGGAAGGGCTTCTTCGTATTGCTGAAGTGCGAAGTGGCTCTCGGCAGAGATATAATAGTAGAGGGCTCGCTCATGGGGTGCGAACACTTCGAGCTGGGGCAGTAGGCTGTCGATGTGTTGAATGGCAAGTTCGTACTCCCATTCGTAGTAGTAGCACACGCCCATATAGGCCGTGAAGCGCGGGTTCAGCCGATAGTGCTTGTCGAGTTTCTGGAAGAGGTTGAGCGCCTCGCGGTATTTACCGCCCTGAAAGTAGTCGATGGCGCGCCCCAGGAGTTCGCTGTCGCGCGTCTTCTCCTGTGCCATGAGTGATGTGGGTAGCATCAGAAGCAATGCTACCGTAAGCATGAGAATGTGGCGGGCGACACTCATTTGGTGTAGAAGTCGATCAGCTGTGTGATAGCACGCCGGCAGACGGGACAGAACTCGGGATTTTCGTTGGTGCGCATGCGGCAGTCGGGATAGGGGCGATAGACTCCCTTGAGGCTATATCCGGCACCCTCGTACAGGTTGACTTTTCCTGTTTTGTCGGCCTGCATCATGTCCTTCCATTTGCTGTCGAAGTCAACTTTCGTCGTGATGTTGGGCTCCCAAGGCTCTATGTCGAGTGGATACATGGGGATGGGCTCGTGTTCGTAGGCGTATTCGTCAGCCAGTCCTGCAAAGCTGTGACCAAATTCGTGAACGACTACGGGACGGAACTTCTCGTGGTGGGTCATTGAGAGATTGTAGGAGTTGAGAATGCCTCCACCTCCATAGGTGTCGGTGTTGACGAGTACGATGATGTGCTCATAGGGAATGCCGGCGAGCCAGTCGTGAAGTTTCTTCAGATGGAGCGTTGTCAGGTAGCGGTCGCTGTAGAATGTGTCGAAGTGTGAGCCGAGGGCGGTGTTCTTCCAGATGCCTTCGCGAGGGGTACTGGTGCCGCTGTCTGCGGACGGCGATTTCACGGCAACCACCTGGAAACGGTCTTTCAGCGTCTTGAATGGTTCGTGGGCAAAGAGGGCATCGCAGGCGATGTTGACATCGTTCAGGAAGACGGGCATTTCGCTTTCCTGATACCCCTCGGCAACAAAAGCGATGTGGATGCAGCGGGAGGTGTCGGCTGGTTGCTGAATGATGTCGTAGGGGGTGACATGCTGCTCGCCGATGTGACGGATGAGGATGTCGGATGGAACAACCTGATGGGTCAGTGAGCAGGTGGGCTCGCGGCGGTTGTTCATGAGTGTGACCGTGATGTCGGCTGTGTCGCGCGGCATGGGGACAAGAAATACGTTCTCAAAGGACTGGCGGGTATTGCCCAGCTCGGGGTAGCTCAGCCACTCCTGGAAGAGTGTTGAGAACGAGTTGCGGTAGATGACCGTTTGTGAGCGGTGGTCGCGTACGGTAATCTGGCCGTAGCCCTCGACGGGGAGCTCGCTTAGGCGTTGCCGCTTTCCGTACCAGCGCGGGCTCACGTTCAGCTGGTCAACGGCAATCTGCTGTCCTGTCCGGTCGCCGCTGAAGGAATAGTCGATACGCAGCGTTTGGTCGGTGAAATAGGTCTTGAAGTCTTGTGCCCCAGCCAGTTGCCAACTTGCGAAGAGGCAGAGAAACATCGTCTTGAATCTGCAGTTCATATTCATTGGTGTGTTAAATTGTTTCTATCTTGTCTGTTTCAATAGTTCCTGGATGTAAGGACGATTCCAGTCCTTGAGGTGGAGACGTTCTTGATCGTAGAGCAATAGGTCGAGGTCGAGTCTTACTATACATTGCTTTCTTAAAAGCTGACTGTCGCCATGCAGACGCTCGGTGGCTTTTAACAGGTGTTGTAGCTGCTCCAATGAAAGGGCGGTTGTTCCCCATGCCAGGCAGTTCAGAAACTGCGACGAATCCATGCCTATGGGGTCTGTCCATATAGCCTCCGTAAAGCAGATGTCGGGTATCTGCTTCATCAGTTCACTTCGCACCTCTTTTATATGACGTTGCTGGTCGGTGTTGGTACCTATGGCAATGATAATATTCGAATTCTGTGTCATCTCCTTGCAAAAGTACAAATAAATTGTCAATTTACAAAAAAAATCGTACCTTTGCCTCATGAAAGAAATGAAGAAACTAATATGTGTGGCCGTTTTCCTCTTTTTGGCAGTAGCGACGGCCAGTGCTCAGGGTGCCAAATGGAACCAGCGTTATCAGGACTATATTGATGAATACAAGGGTATTG
>JAFSWU010000161.1 GCA_017444365.1 Prevotella sp. | reverse complement strand
TCCTCATTCCACATTCCTCATTCCACATTATGCATTTGTGCTTCGGGCCAGTTCACCAAGTACAGGCGTTCAGTGGCTCGGGTAAAGGCGGTATATAGCCAGCGAATGTAGTCCAGATATTCGCGGGGGCTGAGTTGTCCGACGGCATTGACCACACCCTGATCCACATACACATGTGCCCACTGACCGCCCTGCGCCTTGTGGCACGTCACGGCATAGCCGAACTTCACCTGCAAGGCATTGAAGTAGATGTCCTCCTTCAGACGGCGAATGCGCTCCGACTTCGGACGGACATCGGCATAATCTTCCATCACCTTATTATATAATAGCTCCTGTTGCTCAGCCGTCAGGGCCGGTGCTTCCGAGGTCAGGCTGTCGGTAATGACCGTTGTCTGCCACTCCCAGTTGTCGTAGTCGGGAAACTGCAACCATACGTCGGCGAAATGAAAGCCATAGAGCTCACGTTGATGACGCACCCGCAACACCCGCGCACGGTCGCCATTGGCAATAAAGTCCACTCCTGTCACTCCTGTCACTTCTGAAACTCCTGCAACTCCTGAAACTCCTGAAGCTCCTGCAACTCCCTGTAAATACCTATTCTTCACCACCATCAGCATATCGCCCGTCTCCAACAGCTCTTCGCGGTCGAGGATGGTATTGCGGATGCCCATGTTGTAGATGTTGGAACGTTTGTTGGAACGGGTGACAATCATGGTCTCGTCCATGCCCACCTGCCGATAGCTCTGTTCCAAGCACTCTATCAGCTCGTTGCCGCTCACGGGCACGATGTCGGCAAAGCCCTTGAAACGGATACGGGGAAGAACAGCTTCTGCCATCCTTATCCTCGTCGCATTGAACAGGATGCCACTCTCCTGACTCTGGCGCAACACCTCGGTGAGTGCCGACTGATAGATGTCGAGCCCCAACAGGCGAAGCACAGGAACGCTAAGGGCTGGAGACTCTTCCTCGCCAACGGGTGGAAGCTGGGCCTGATCACCAATGAGCATCATGCGGCAGTTGCGCCCGCTATAGACAAACTTCACCAAGTCGTTCAATAGATCCATGCCAATCATGGAAGCCTCATCCACCAAAAACAAGGTGTCGGTGGAAGCATTGTAGCTCAGGTTGAAATCACCTGCGAAGGTCTTCTGACGGTAAATCTTCCGATGAATCGTGGATGCATGGAAACCACTGTTGAGTGAAAAGACCTTGGCAGCACGCCCTGTGGGAGCCAACAGCACAATCCGCTGTCCCAGCCGTTTCAAGGTACGCACCATAGCACCGGCAAGCGTTGTCTTACCTGTTCCGGCAGAGCCACGCATCACCATGACCGACTGCTCGTTGCGGTCGGCAAGGAAAGAGCCCAGCGTTGCCAATGCTTCCCGCTGCTCGCGGGTGGGCATCATGCCAAGCTCTGCTATCATCGCATCAATGAGTTCTGCTATTGTCATCATCGTGACACATTGTTCAGGTGCAAAGATACATATTATTTTCGGGCTTCCAACTTTTTTATCCGTTTACCTTCGCAGCTTTCGATAAAAATTACTACATTTGCAGGAAATATCTTCCACATGAACGAGAACAACATCATTACCGATGCACGACTTGTCATCAGAGTCAGCCGCCACTCGCTGGCCTTTGCCGTGAGCAATCCCATTGCCGTCAGCAAGGTGGAGTTTGAACCTTACACCGTGCGCAGCGGCATCTCGATGGCCGCCAACCTCCGCGAGGCCTTCCGTGAGAGCACCCTGCTCGGGAGGGGATACCAACGGGCACAGGCATTGATTGATACGCCCGTGCTGATGGTTCCTATCCAAGAATTCGACGAGAGCAGCATCGAGGATCTCTACCACCATGCCATGCCCGGGCAACAGGGCGTGGAGGTGGCATACCAGGTTCTGCCGGAGCTGAAGGCGGTGGCACTGTACAGCATCAACCGCGACCTGAAGCTGGTGATGACCGACCACTTCAACGATGTGCGGTTCCTGCCACTCATGCAACCCATCTGGCAATTACACCTCAAGCGCAGCTACACAGGCATGAGCCGCAAGCTCTACGGTCACTTCCACGACCGCACACTGGAGATCTTCAGTTTTGAGAAGAACCGGTTCCGCTTTTGCAACACTTTCGACACCAATCGCGTCAACGATGCCGTTTATTTCCTGCTCTATGTGTGGAAACAGCTCGCATTGGACAACATGAACGACGAGTTGCACCTGTCGGGTGACCTGCCCGAGCGTGAAATGCTCATCGAGCAACTGCGCCGCTTTGTGAAGAAAGTATATATCCTCAACCCCACAGCTGAGTTCAACCGCACCCCCGTCTCACTCATCAAGGGAATGCCGCTCGACTTAGTGACACTCTTCGCCCATAAATAATCCTCCACATGCGCATCATCACAGGACAATATAAAGGAAGGCACTTCGAAATCCCCCGGAACTTCAAGGCACGCCCCACCACCGACTTCGCCAAGGAGAACATCTTCAACGTACTCAACGGCTATGTGGACTTCGAGGGAGCCAACGCCCTCGACCTGTTTGCCGGAACAGGCAGCATCTCCATTGAAATGCTATCAAGAGGCTGCAAACAAGTTGTCAGCGTGGAACTCGACCGCGACCATGCCAACTTTATCCGACAGTGTACCGCGAAACTGGAATGTAAGAACCACCTGCTCATACGAGGTGATGTTTTCCGATTCCTGAAAACATGCCACCAACAGTTCGACCTCATCTTTGCCGATCCGCCCTACGCACTGCCGAACCTGCCGCAGATTCCCGACCTCGTCTTTGAACACAACCTGCTCGCACCCGACGGCATCTTCGTCTTTGAGCATGGAAAACAAAATGATTTCGCCCAGCATCCCCACTTCGTGGAACACCGGGCGTATGGTAGTGTCAACTTCTCCCTGTTCAGATAATCATTCTCCCTGGTCAGATAATCATTCCCCCCGGTCAGAGAAGCGGAGAGAGAAGCCTGACAAGCGATTCCCACAGCCGTTTGTGGAAAGGACGGTTGGCAACATGGGTGACATCAGTAATCAGCATGCACTGCTTCTGGTCGTTGAGGAACACTTCTTTCATGCGTAAGGCCGTTGCCTCGTCATAAAAGAAGATGTTGGCCTCGAAATTGTTCTCAAAGGAACGGAAGTCGATATTATTACTGCCGCAAGTACACAGCGAATCATCACATACCAGGATTTTGCTGTGATTAAAGCCCGCCTTGTAATAATATACCTTCACACCCGACTCCAGGGTTTGCATGATATAAGAGCGCGATGCCCACTCCGCAAGCTTCGCGTCAGCATGGTAAGGAACCATCAGCCGCACATCGACACCAGACAGGGCTGCTGTGCGCATGGCAAAGAGTATCGCCTCGGTAGGTAGGAAGTAGGGTGACTCCATATAGACATACTGACGGGCTTCCAAAAGGATGCGGACATACCCCTGCATAATTTCCGGCCACGGAGATACTGGACTGCTGGTGACGACCTGGGCAATATTAGATAGGCGAGGTACGAGGGGTGAGGTACGAGAATCGAGGGGCGTGGTACGGGGGGCGAGCCGCTGCGGAGGATAGTATTGGCGACTGGTGATGAGAGAGCGTGACACGAAATACCAGTCAACAAGGAATGCCCGCTGGAGGGCATAGACGGCACCGCCCTGTATGCGCAAGTGAGTGTCGCGCCACATCTGTTTTCTGGTTCCCTTGATGTAACGCAGGGCTATATTCATGCCACCGATAAACCCTACCGTACCGTCAATGACACAAATCTTGCGATGGTTACGGTAGTTCATCTTGCTGGTGAAAGCAGGGAAATGTACGGGCATGAAAGGACGCACGTCGATGCCCGCAGCCGTCATCCGCTGGAAAAACTTGTCGCTCACCCGCCAACAGCCCACATCGTCGTAGATGACACGAACCTCCACGCCTTCCCTGACCTTGTCGGCAAGGGCATCAGCAAAAAGACGGCCAAGCGGATCGTCTTCGATGATGTAGGTAACGAGATGGATATGGTGCTTGGCACGACCTATCTCACGAAGCAGGGAGAGAAAAAAGTCATGACCGGAAGTGTAGATCTCTACTTGGTTGTCTTTGAAGGGAAGTGCCCAGTTCTCGGTCATGAACTGCTGAATGAGGGTACGATGACGCTCGGGGAGCTGGAGGTCCTTCTGCTCAACAAACTCCAACATCGACTGCTTGCTCAACGCATCAAGACTGCGCTGACTGATATGACGCTCCTTACGAGTGTTCTGACCGAAGAAGAAATAGAGAATGATACCTACCACGGGCATAAACACCAACACCATCAACCACGCCATGGACTTCACCGGGGGGCGGTTCTCCATCAACAGGGTAACAATGGTACCGATGATGATGAGGGTGTAGATGAGCAGGATGAGCCAGTGGATGTAGAGCATAGATGAAGGATGAGGGGTTAGGGGATGTGGATGAGCTTATGGGTCTGCAGGGAGAGCCGCCAGCGGGGATGCTGCTTGATGTATTCCACGCAACGGGCAACAATCTGTTCATTGCGAACAGGGTCACCCACGTCACAGGGCTGCAGGAAGTAGTGGTCGGCGGGAAGGGGATTGTCCTCCACCCTACCCGACTCGTCGAAGATGCACTTCAACTCGTTGCAGTGCTCAACAACCACAGGAGCATCCTTGGGTGAGACGGTGAGCCAGTCGAGGTTGGCAGGTGGCACACGGGTGCCGTTGCTCTCCATCGCTACCTTGTAGCCCTGCTGATGGAAGCTGTCAATGAGTGCTTCGTCAACCTGAAGGGTGGGTTCCCCACCGGTGAGGACAACGAGGGGCGAGGGGCGAGATGCGAGATGCGAGGTACGAACAGTCTCCACGATTTCGTCAGCGGTCAGCTCCTGATAGGCAGAGAAGTCGGTATCGCAGAAAGGACAGCGCAGGTTGCACCCACTGAACCGCACAAAGACGGCGGCCCGGCCGGTGTTGAAGCCCTCACCCTGGAGGGAATAGAAGATTTCGTTGATTCTGAATTTTTTCATTGTCTTTCTTCGTAGATGGCTGCGTTGCCCTCACTTTCCTGCACCCGTGCTTTGTAGCAGGTGGGAATCTGTTCGGTAATCCAGCGGGCGATATTCTCCGCTGTAGGGTTGAAGGGAAACACCTCGTTGAGGTTGCGATGATCGAGCAGCCCCTTCACCTTCTGCTTCACCACAGTGAAGTCTTCCACCATCCCATTCTCGTTCAGCTCTGCGGCCTTGCAATAGACGGTGATGAGCCAGTTATGCCCATGCAATTGGGTACACTTGCTCTCGTAGTTGAGTGACAGCCGGTGACTGGCGGATATTTCAAATGTTTTCTCGATATAGTACATATATATATATTAATTAGGAGTTCAGGAGTTACAGGAGTTACAGGAGGATGTTCTTTCCCATTTTTCTGGCAAGCGCATTGCGCAGCTGGGTTTTGGTCATGTATTCCTCCATGAGTTCTTTTGTCTTCTCAGGATTGGATACAGAGGCGTCAATCTCCTGTTTCAGTTCCTTCAGCCGCTGCACAAGATACTCCAACCGAAAGTCAAGGAGCAGATGCTGAACCCGTTGTCGGAGCGACTCCGCATCATCCTTCACCTGTTGGCTCTCGGAAAGATGGAACTTGTCGATGCTCATATCAATCGCCAGGCGTGAGATGTCAATATCCTCGTGGTTGACAAAGTATGTCTCGGCCTTGAAGTCGCTCTCTGTGGCATGTGCTGTTGCCTCTTCGAGGATTCGGTTGAACAAGGGGTCGTGGAAATGTAACCCGTCAGCCATCAAGTCGTAATAGACATACTGTGCGAGGGTGAGGTTGCATAGATTTCCATCTTCGTCCTCCACATTCTCAAAGACCACCACTTCTCCGAAGCGGATAATCGCCTGAATGAGCATCTGCTCAATCTTTGTGGACGCTTGGAACGCCCCCCCCGACATATGGGCTGTCGCCATGGCCATGTTGGCAGACGAGGGCTGTTGCGTTACAGACTGTTGCCCACCTGTTCCGTCCCTACGTCCCCTGATGAGCTTGTTCATCTGGTTGATGAGGGTCTGCTCAGCAATTCCCATGCGCTGGGAGCAGTCGTGCAGATAGGTGTCGCGAAGAATCTGGTTCTGCACCATGGAGATGCTCTCCACAATCGAGTTGATAGCCTCTGAGCGTTTCAGCGGGTCGCGCTCGTTTTTCAGCAGTAAGTCGGTCTTGAACTGGATAAAGTCCGTCTGGTGGTCTTCAATGTACTTGCGGAAGTCGTTTGCCGTATGCTTGCGGGCGAAAGAGTCGGGGTCGTCGCCGTCGGGTAACAGCAGCACCTTCAGGTTCATGCCCTCACTGAGCAGCATGTCCGTACCACGCAGGGCGGCATGAATGCCAGCTGCGTCACCATCGTAGAGAAGCGTGATGTTCGATGTAAACCTGTGAAGGATGTGTATCTGATGCACGGAGAGTGCCGTTCCGGAGTTTGCCACCACGTTCTCTATGCCACACTGGTGCATGGCAATGACATCCGTATAACCTTCAACCATATAGACGCGGTCTTCTTTGGCGATGGCCTTCTTGGCCTGGTACAGACCATAGAGCTCACGGTCCTTATGATATATCTCGGAGTCAGGCGAGTTCACATATTTCTGCTGTACGCCCTTGGTGGCAGCGTCGAGCTTACGCCCGCCAAAGCCCACCACCTTTCCACTGATTCCTATCCAAGGGAAGATGACACGTCCCGCGTAGCGGTCGATGAGTTCACCCTTGTCATTCTTGTAGCAGATGCCTACCTTCTCGATGAAGCTGGCATTATAACCTTTCTGTAAGGCTGTGCGGGCGAAGGCGTTGCGATCGACAAGGTCGTAGCCGAGCTGGAACTTCTTGATGATGTCGTCGCGAATGCCACGGCTGCGGAAATACTGCAAGCCGATGGCCACGCCATCTACATGGTTGTGAAGCAGATCCTGGAAATACTGGGCTGCCCACTCATTGACGATGAACATTGACTCGCGCTCACTCTGCTCGCGCTTCTCCTCATCAGAGAGTTCACGCTCCTGAATCTCAATATGGTATTTGTTAGCCAGCCACCGCAGCGCCTCCGGGTAGGTCATCTGCTCATGCTCCATGATAAAGCTAATCGCATTTCCTCCCTTTCCGCAACCGAAGCAATGGCATGTGCCACGGGCGGGAGACACCATGAACGACGGAGTCTTCTCGTTGTGGAACGGGCACAAGCCCTTGTAGTTCGCCCCACTCTTGCGGAGTGTCACAAACTCACTCACCACATCTACGATGTTGGCTGCGTCCTTAATGCGTTCTACGGTTGCTCTGTCAATCATTTCTGATTGCAAAGTTAGTGTTTTTTTTGGTATCAGACAAAGGAAAGCTATATTTTTCTCTGGACAGCGTGACGGACTACAGTTTGCACAACTTGCTCAATCCCCCTTCCCTACCCGCGATATAGTCGGGCAGTCTCACGCCATTGCGCTCGATATGCGTGGCCAGGAAGGGCGTGCCCACCGCCAGCCAGATGGCGGCAAACGTGTCCCCCTGCCGCAGTTTGCAGTTCCTGGCCTCAACAACCATCAGCCTGCCATCTCCCATCTTGCGAACCCTGCAACGCCGGTTGGGGTTCCATTCCAACAGCAGTTCGTCGCCCTCGTCCAGTTTCTCCACGTCAACAGTATTCAGGAATCCCGAGTTCTCAGACAACGTGTTGCGATGCCAGAAGTCCTCCCAATCCTTAAACCCGGCAAACCGTGAGAGGATGTCGAGCGTTTCCTCGCGCGGAGTGTGATTGCTGGGCACGTACTGCCACACCCGTTTGAGCGTACTCATACTGAGCGGTTCCCCCTGCGGCAACCGCTCAATCAGCCGTTCAAAATCCTTTGGCGACTCTATCTTTCTACCCATACGTTGTTCGACGCAGCGTGTGAGCAACGCTATCAATTGTTTTTCCATAGGTTGCAAAGGTAGGAAATTATTTTCAAAACATGATAATTCTTGTCAAAATGAACCAAATTTGAACCAAACAGTTCCAGCCCGGTTCGCCATTTTTGGTTTACCTTTGCCGCAGTCAACCCGATGTTGACAAGCCTGGGGGTACACGTCTGCTGAACTGTTCTTGGACAAGGTCTCCGTATCTCCACTACAGAAACATGTCATAACCGCCGAATCGGGAGACCTATAGGCACAAAAAAGAAACGAGAATGAAAAAATTATTACTGACCGCCCTGGCACTCATGGTAATGGTTGCTGCCGGCGCACAAACCGTGAAGGAAGACATTGAAGCCAGCCAGAAGCGCGTTGCCGAACTGAAGAAGCTTACAGCCAAAGCTCCCAAAGCCTGCGGCATTGCCGAGTTTGACAACTATGCCAAGAAAGTGAACGAGGTTGCACAACTCGTCATCAACAACAACGATGCCATCAGCGAATACTATTACCGCCAGCTGGGGCTCAACAAGGAGGGAAAAGAGGACGCTTCGGTGCAGAAGCCGGCCATGGAAGAGTGGTTGGCACTGGGTGTTGCCATTGGCGACGAGGCAGTGAAGATGAAGAATGTGAAGGAATCGGCCGATGCCGCTGCCAAGAAGCTACAGGCCCTAAGCGACGAGGCGAAGAGTGCTTCCAACCCCATGGCGAAGGCCAAGGCTGCCAAGCAAGCAAAGACGGGTACCGACATCATCGCCTATAGTGCCGATGCCATGAACATTCTTGTGGAGGAGAGTGCCGCACAGACAAAAATCATCGCTCAGCTCATCGACGCCGTCAAGAACGGAAAGGCTCTCTGACACAAGGCTTTTCGCACACGAAGAGGGTGCGCAGGCAACCTATTCCTGTGCTTGTCGCTCCCTCTTCATGATTCGTTCCGAGGCTTCGCTCATCATGTCGGAGACACGTTGGGTGTTGGCAGGCTTTGCCCAAAAGTCCCGGATGCCCTCGGTGATATAAGATTTAGCCGACGCGATGATGACATGGAACTGCGGGTCTTCCTTTTCCATATAGGTCTGTAGTTCCTTTTGCATGTCCTTCTCGGTCTGTTGTTCCGTCTGCCGCTGGGCCTTGATGGAGAGTTCCGACACTTCTTCGAGCTTCTCCATCTGTCTGGCCTTCCGTTCTGCCGCGGTCATGGCTTTCTCCATATTCAGCTTCGAGCGTTCTCTCACCCACGCATAGAAGTTCTCTATGCCCTGAGGAGTCTCCGACGGGACATAGACCTTCTGTGGCTTTTGTGGCACGGCAACCTCCTGTATCACTGGTACTTCCCGCGTAATGGTATCGTGACGTATCACCGTCTCAACCTTGTCGGCGGCAGTGACAGCCAGCCGGCGGGATGTCAGATAGAACACCACTGCTGCCGAGAAGAGCGACAACATGCCCACGACAGCCGCGACACCCAGCAGAGCCGAAGCATGGGAACGCCGTTTCCAGACGATGTCGCCCAATGCGGCATAGCGTTCTTCGGGCGATGGCTGGCAACAACGGCGGGCGATGGCCCGGAAACGCCTGCTGGAACGGGGAAGCCGTCGATTCAGTTCATCAAGGATGACACCGAAAGCATACACGTCGGCACGTCCATCGACAACCGCCTGTCCGTCCATCTGCTCAGGCGCGGCGTAGCGCAACGTCCCCGCAGGCTGTTTCAGGATGGCAAAACTGTCGGCATCCGACAGGCCGAAGTCTATCAGTTTTACACGGTCGCCGTGGGCGGTGAGCATGATATTGCTGGGCTTTACGTCGCGGTGTATCATCTGCTGGCCGTGGATATAGTCGAGTGCCATGCCCAACTGAGACATCACCTTCTCCACCAGTTCACGGCTCCACGTCTCGACATGGTCGAGTGTCTCGCCTTCTATATACTCGAAGACAATGCACACGCCGAGCTCTTCCACCTCTTCCAATCCGAGCGTACGCACCACGTTGGGATGGTCGAGCTGATAGCCCATCTCAAACTCTTTCTGCAACAGTGCCCGATACTCCCGCACATCGGCATACTGGGGCTTCAGCGACTTCAGCGCATGCCACTTACCCATGCGCTGAGCCTTGAAGACCCGGCTGTAGCCATGTTCCGACTCTGACAGCAACGTGATGTCTTTCCAACGCGACGAGAGATAAAGGCTCTCACCATGAAGGAAACCTGAGTCAGAAAGATCGGGGGGCTTGTCAATCATTTTACAGGGAGTTACTTGGAGTCCTTCAGGTACTCGGCCAGGGGGCTGTTGATGCCACGCAGTCCGCGGGCAAAGCTCTGGGCGTTCATCTGGGCACCAAGTTTCGAGGCGTGTGTATGGTCTTTCTTGAAGTACTGGGCACCAGCCTTCTCCTTGATGGCAGCGATCTTAGCCTTGGCTTTATCCTTATCCTTGGGCAACCGCTTCACGGCAAACTTCCCATCGAGGAAATCGGCAGAGAGGTTATGCAGGTCAATGAAATCTACGCCGGTAGCCTCAACCACCTCCCGATACCACTTCCCATAGGAGTCATCACGACGCTCAATCTTGCCGCCAGGCCACTCGTTGCGAGGAGTCAGCGAGACAAGAATGGGGGTGGCACCTTTCTCTCGCACATCGTCGATGAATTTCTTCAGGTACCAGCCGAAGCTATAGACCACCTCAAAGCGTCCGTCCTTCTCCATCTTATACACATGGCATGTGTCCTGTGTTCCCGGGATGACACCACGCTCCTTCTGGTCGGCGATGGGACAGATGTCATTGTGCCCGAACTGGATGGTGACATAGTCGTCGGGACGAAGAGAGTTATAGACCTTGTCCCATAGTCCCTCACGCAGGAAAGAACGCGTGCTGCGTCCGGCACGGGCGGCATTCACCAACGTCACCTTCGACTCATCGAACACCGTTGATGCTTGAGAAGCCCATCCCCACATGCCGTCATCGTCCTTGTCGGCATTCTTCACGGTTGAATCGCCGGTGAAGAACACTACCGGTTTCCCCTCCTCGCGGTGAAAGTCGCACACGTCGAGAGCCACATTCACCATCGTCTGTTTCAGCACGTCGAGCTCGGGATGGGTACAAGCCATCAGTCCCTCTGCGGCAGAGCGGGCGTTCATCGCCGCTCCGAAATGAGAAGTGTGGATGTGGTCCCCGAAGAAATGATACTGTTCCTTCCAACGGCTGTATGAGTCGAGCTTCCGTCCGGAGAGTTCATTCAAATCGACATAGGGCACATTCTGTTCTTTTGCTATCGCCTCCAACCATGCACCATTGGGTTTGCGGACAATCTTTCCCGTCTGTTCGTCGTAGGCATCGCGCGGTGTCAACGACATCAGGATGGGATGGGCACCACGCTCACGGATCTCTGCGATGTAGCGACGCATATAGCCACCATAGCTATAAACGGTATCGACGACACCCGTCTCCTTGATGGTGCCTACCAACATGGTATCGGCAACACCAGGGATGACGGCACGGGCACGCCCTTCGAAGAAAGGTCCGTTGTCGTTGTGTCCGATAGAGACGATGACCCAATCGCCGGGCTTCAGTGCCTCGCGCACAGCGGGCCACAACTGATTATAAAAGGTACGCGTGGACATGCCACCGAGTGCCTGATTCTCTACCGATATCTTACGTCCGTCGAAGAAGTTGCTGGCATAGAAGCCCCATCCCCATTGTCCGTTGGCCCCATCACCGCGCGTACCATTGCGCATGGTAGAGTTACCAATGAGAAACAGTACGGGGTTCTGCCCCACACGCGTAGAGCCTGGTGCCGGCCGGCTCATCAGAGCCTTGGCTATGGAGTCCGGGGTGTTGTCCACCACCTTGTTCACATCTTCAATGGGGTCAGGCAAGTTGTCGAAACCTGTCTGAGCCACAGCCGTGACCGACAGGAGAGCCAGCATGGGCAATGCCAGCGCAAGTGTCTTCTGTGTATGTTTGAACATTTTCAACGAATTTAAAAACTTGATACTGCCCGCAAAAGTACAAAAAAAAATGTGCTCTGCCAAGACTTTGGCAAACAAAAGAGTTACACAAGGTGTTCAATCAGGTCGGCGCGGTCGCCGGGCAGCATGTCGATGACGGGAATCTCAATCATCGTATAGCAGCCGGGCTGCTGACGCAGGGAAGCGCGGGCAACGTTGACCAGCACCTGCGCCGTAAGAGCAGGATTGTTGATGCTCATCTTGAACTCGAAGCGTTGGTTCTGGGTCTTACCGCTCACGCCCTTGCGCACAAGATTGACACCATGTCCCATGTCGCGCACGGCATCCACAGACTCTACAGCAAAGACATGCGTCTCGTCGTTGGCGAAGTAGGGGTCGGCCTTGACAGCTGCGGTGACATCCTCCAAACGGGCACCCTCTTCCAGTTCCACATAGACCATGCGACGGTGAATGCCTTCACCCAGGGGAATGGTCATTGACAATGCGTTCTTCACACCCTCCTTGGAGCGTACACAGACGCTGTGTCCCATGGACATTCCCGGTCCGAAGTTGGTATAGCTGAGTCCTTTGGGAGCAAGGCTCTGCATCAGTGTGCGCACGATGCTGTCAGAACCTGGGTCCCATCCGGCGGCAATCACGCTGACCGTGCCTGTCTGCTTGTTCAGCTCCATGAGACGCTCACGATAGCCACGGATGTTGGTGTGTATGTCGAAAGAGTCAACGGTGTTGATACCCAAGGGAAGAATCTGCTTGGCATACTCCTCGCAAGAGCGAGTCGGCGTAGCGAGGATGGCTACGTCCACATCCTTGAGTTCCTTGATATCCTTCACCACGGGATAGGCCGCCAGTTCTGCAGGTTTGTTTTCACTACCGTTGCGGCGTACGATGCCCGCAATCTCAAAGTCCTCTGCCGCTTCCAGTGCCTCGACAGTGAAGCGTCCAATGTTGCCGTATCCAACAACGGCTGCTCTGATCTTCTTCATATAACTATTTGTTCTTGTTTGGTAAAATTTCGCTTGCAAAGTTACATGTTTTTGTTGAAAACGAATACATTTTGACATATTTTTTAGCAAAAATGCTTAATTTATTACACAAAGCCCCACCTAACGCCTCATGAAGAATGTTTTTTCAGAGCCGGTATGCAATAAATGCCGAGGAGGGTCGTTATCAATAATGTATATATACGAACCTTGCCAGCGGCGAGCAAAAGCGCTGGCAGGACAAAATTTTGCTGTTATGATTGATTATATCAAGGGCGAACTGACCGAACTGGCTCCCACAGAGGCCATTGTCGAGGCAGCGGGCGTGGGCTATGCGCTCAACATTTCGCTCAACACTTTTTCGGCCATTCAAGGCAAGACCGACGTCAAGCTCTACGTCCACGAATCGCTCGTGACGGGAGGGCGTGATGATTCGTTCACGCTCTACGGCTTCTCCACCAAGCAGGAGCGCGAGTTCTACCGACTCCTGATCACCGTGAGCGGTGTAGGAGCCAATACCGCGCGGATGATTCTCTCGGCCATGTCGCCTGCCGAGTTGGCCAATGCCATCACCAACGGAGACGAGCGTCTGCTGAAGGGTGTGAAAGGCATCGGACTGAAGACCGCCCAGCGCATCATTGTTGACCTGCGCGACAAAATGGCTCAGGCAGGCATGCAGGGAGCTGAAGGAGGCCAGGGAGGTCAAGGAGTTCAAGGAGTTCAGGGAGCAATGTCCGATCCTGCCGTGAAGACGGTACGCGACGAGGCCGTAGCAGCACTTACCATGCTGGGGTTCTCGCCCGCGCCTACCGCCAAGGTCGTGAACGAACTGCTGCAGAACAATCCGGAACTGCATGTTGAACAAGTAGTCAAACTGGCACTCAAGCAGATTAGATGAAAAACAGACTGAGCATATATGGAATCATGATTGCATTGCTTGCCATGAGTATGGTGAGCTATGCCATCGGTGTGCCATTTATGCCAGCCGACGACAAAGAAAAGAATAAGGACGGGAAGGACTCCATCAGCTATCAACTTTCATCTCTCATCTTGGAGGAAGAAGAGATTCCCGACTCGCTGCTCCACCCGCGCTGGAAGATACAGCGCACCACCCCCATCACCGACGACGACCTACAGGAGAGTCCGTTGGACCTCAGACGTCCTGAGAACCTGGAGCAGAAAGTAGAATACAACGACACACTCGAGCGTTACATCTTTGGAAAGAAGATGGGGGGCACCTGGATCAACACACCTGTCATGATGACACCCGAGGAGTACCTGAATTGGACAACACGTCAGAAGATGAAAGAGTACTTCCGCGCCAAGAACGACGAGATATACCAAGCCAAAGGCAAAGAGAAGTTCGACTTCACCGACATGCACTTCGACCTGGGACCTGCCGAGAAGATTTTCGGCCCGGGTGGTGTGCGCATCAAGACACAGGGTTCGGCAGAACTGAAGTTCGGTGCAACCATCAAGGAGATTGACAACCCGTCGCTGCCCATACGCAACCGCAAGACTACCACCATGAACTTTGACGAAAAGATCAACCTGCATGTCAACGGAAAGGTGGGCGACAAGGTGGATATGAACCTGAACTACAACACCGAGGCGACCTTCGACTTCGATACCCAGAACATGAAACTGAAGTACGACGGCAAGGAGGATGAGATCATTAAGCTCGTAGAGGCCGGCAACATCTCCTTCCCCTCCAACTCGTCGCTCATCAAAGGTTCATCGGCCCTTTTTGGTCTGCGCACGGATATGCAGTTCGGCAAGCTGAAGCTGCAGATGGTTGCCTCACAGAAAAAGTCGAACACCAGCAGTGTGAACTCCCGCGGTGGCGTGCAGCTGACGCCCTTTGAGATGAGTGCCACGAACTACGAGGAGAACCGTCACTTCTTCCTCTCCCAATACTTCCACGACCGCTACGATGCCGCCATGAAGACACTGCCCAACCTCACTACCGGGGTCAAGATCAACCGTATAGAGGTGTGGGTAACCAACAAGAGCGGAACGACTTCCAACACACGTAATATCATTGCGCTGACCGACCTCGGTGAGAGTGACAAGATCTCCAACCCGAACTGGAGCAAGACCAGCTCCAGCTCCATACCGGCAAACCAGGCCAATAACGAATACAGCGAGATGGTGTCCACCTACAGTGCTGCACGCGATGTGAACCAGACCTCCAACGTACTGGAAGCCATCCCTCAGTTTGCGGGCGGCACCGACTATGAGAAGCTTGAGAGCGCCCGTCTGCTCAGCTCCTCCGAATACACCGTGAACACGGCCCTGGGTTACATCAGCCTGAAGACCGCCCTGCAAACCGACCAGGTGCTGGCTGTTGCCTTTGAATACACCTACGGCGGACAGACCTATCAGGTGGGTGAGTTTGCCAGCGACCTCACCAATGTGTCGCAAGCCCTCTTCGTCAAGACGCTGAAGAACACGTCGAACAACCCGCGGCAAGGCAACTGGAACCTGATGATGAAAAACGTGTATTATCTGGCATCCAGCGTACAGAAAGACAAGTTCCGTCTTGACGTGAAGTTCCAGAGCGACACGGCCGGTGTCTATCTGACCTATCTGCCCGAGGCCGCCGTGAAAGACCAGTTACTCATCAAAGTGCTGGGCGCCGACCGACTCGACAATAACATGAAGCCCCACTCCAACGGTGCCTTCGACTATGTGGAAGGCTACACCGTGAGCAACGGACGCGTGTTCCTTCCTGCGGCAGAGCCCTTCGGCAAACACCTCTATAACTACCTCATCAGCCACGGAGTGTCGGCAGAGAGAGCCGAGAAATACGCATTCACCGAACTTTACGACTCGACGAAAACCATCGCCAAGCAGATTGCCGAGAAGGACAAGTACAAGCTGCTGGGACAATTCCGTGGAACCTCAGCCAATGTGATATCGTTAGGAGCCTACAACGTGCCGCAAGGCTCGGTCGTGGTGACAGCAGGCGGTATGGAGCTCAAAGAAGGAATAGACTACACCGTGGACTACAATGCGGGTGAGGTGACCATTCTGAACCAAAGCATCATCGATGCCGGAACCGCTGTCAACGTCTCCTTGGAGAGCAACACCGAGTACGGACAGCAGCGCAAGACCATGTTCGGCCTGAACTGGCAATATGACTTCACCAAAGACTTCCAACTGAGCGGTACCATCCAACACCTGCGCGAACAGGCACTGACCACCAAGGTGAACATGGGTAGCGAACCCTTGCAGAACACCCTCTGGGGTCTGAACATCAACTGGAAGCACGAGAGCCAGTGGCTCACGAACATGCTCGACAAGATTCCTTTCCTGCACGTCACACAACCCTCGCAGATATCCTTCACCGGTGAGTTCGCACAGCTCATTGCCGGCCAGGCCAAAGGAACACAGGACAACGCGTCATACCTCGACGACTTCGAGAACTCGAAGAACACCATCGACATCTCGTCACCCACGTCGTGGATCATCTCAAGCGTACCCTCCTCTTTCCCCAACTACAACGACAAATCATCCCTACAGAGCGGCTACAACCGCTCCCTGTTGGCATGGTACAACATCGACCCGCTCTTCACCCGCCGCACATCATCTCTCACACCAGGCCACATCAAGAGCGACCTCGAACAACTATCCAACCACTATGTACGCGAGGTATATGTCAGGGAGCTCTTCCCGAACCGCAACCTCAGCTCGTACAACGGAGCAGTTAGCACACAGCCCATTATGAACCTGGCCTACTACCCCACCGAGCGCGGCCCGTACAACTTCAACACCAACGTGGGATTCAACGGACAGCTGACCAACAACCCCCGACAGAACTGGGGGGGTATGATGCGAAAGTTGGACACCAACGACTTCGAGGCCGCCAATGTCGAATATGTGGAATTCTGGATGCTCGACCCCTTCATCTACGAGCGCAATAGCGAAGGTGGAATGCCAAGCGACCTGGGCGGTGACTTCTATATCAACCTGGGTGAAATAAGCGAAGATGTGCTCTGCGACGGAAAGAAATTCTACGAGAGCGGTATGCCTGTCGATGGGTCGCAGGCCGTCAGCTCCACACAATGGGGAAAGATACCCACACAGGCCACCGTCACCTACGGATTCGCAACCAGTGGCGGCAGTCGCGCCAAGCAGGACGTGGGCTTCAATGGTCTCACCGATGCCGAGGAGACCACATGGCCAGCCTATCAGGAGTTTATCAACAGCATGCAACAGAAGCTGGCAGCGGGTCAGCTCTCACAGGAAGCCTTCGACTCCATCATGGCCGACCCTGCCAACGACGACTATCACTACTATCGCGGAAGTGACTTCGACCAGATGGAGGCACCCATCCTTCGTCGCTACAAGCGCATCAACAACCCGCAGGGAAACTCACCCGACAGCGAGATGCGCTCCGAGAGCTACGACACTTCTTATAAGACCACGCCCGACGCAGAAGACATCAACCAGGACTACACACTGAACGAATACGAGAAGTACTTCCAGTACAAGGTGAGCATCCGTCCCGAGGACCTCGTCGTGGGACAAAACTACATCGTTGACAAGCGCGAGGCATCACCAACCCTGCGCAACGGCAACCAAGAGCACGTCACATGGTACCAGTTCCGCATTCCGCTCAGCGACTATGAGCAGCGCTTCGGCAACATCAGCGACCTCACCTCCATCCGCTTCATCCGCCTGTTCCTGACTGGATTCGAGAAGCCCATCATACTGCGCTTCGGTTCCTTCGACCTGGTACGAGGCGAGTGGCGCGAGTACGAACAGAACATTGACAACGCACCCGCACAGACAGGAAAGATGGCCGTCAGTGCCGTCAACATCGAGGAGAACAACGACAAGACACCCGTCAACTACACGTTGCCTCCAGGCATCCGACGCGAACAAGACCCCACACAGCCGCAGTTGGTGGAATCCAACGAGCAGGCACTCGGCATCACCGTGACCGACCTGAGCCACGCAGAAGGAAAGGCCATCTATAAGAACACGACGCTCGACCTCAGACAGTACAAGCGTCTGCAGATGTACGTACATGCCAATGCCCTGGAGCAGAACATCACGAATCTCTCCGACAACCAGCTCGCCCTGTTCGTGCGCTTGGGAAGCGACTACAAGAGCAACTACTACGAATATGAGATTCCGCTGAAGCTCACGCCTGCCGGACATTACGACACCTATTCCCTCGCAGGCTGCCGAGCCGTGTGGCCCGAGGAGAACATGCTCGACATTCCGCTCACCATCTTCACCAACATCAAGAAAGAGCGCAACAAGTCGAGAGCTACAGGAGCGGCCGCCTTCAACCACCTCTTCTCGGCTTACCAGGAAGACAAGCCACAAAACAAGATCAGCATCATGGGTAATCCTTCTTTGGGAGAGGTGAAGACCATGGTGGTGGGTATCCGTAACCTCACCAATGAGCAGAAGAGCGGTGAGGTATGGATCAACGAGTTGCGACTGCTCGAAACCAACAACAATGGCGGCTGGGCAGCACAAGGTAACCTGAACGTACAACTCTCCGACTTCGGTACGGTCAACGTGCAGGGACGCTACATCAGCGAAGGATTCGGTGGACTGGAGGATGGCGTGGCGCAGCGTTCAAAGGACGACTACAAGACTTACACCATCACCACCAATCTGGAACTCGGAAAGTTCTTCCCCGACAAGGCCAAGGTCACCGCACCGTTCTATTACTCGGTGACGAAGGAAGAAACCCGCCCGAAGTACAACCCGTTGGACACCGATATGGAGCTGGATGATGCCCTCTCCTCTACCGCCGACAGCCACGAGCGCGACTCCTTGGAGAGCATTGCTGTTACCAAGACCACAAGCCGCAACCTCTCGTTCTCCAACGTCAAAGTGGGCATTCAGACCAAACGGCATCCCATGCCCTACGACCCAGGCAACTTCTCGTTCACCTACAGCCACTCCCATCGGGAGACAAGCGGACAGACAACCGTCTATGAGAAAGATGACCACTGGCGAGGTGCGATGAACTATAGCTGGGTGCCTGTCTATAAGACCTTCGAGCCGTTTAAGAAACTCATCAAGTCAAAGTCGCAGTGGTTTGAGATTATCAAGCGCTTCGGGCTGAACTGGCTTCCACAGAACGTAGGCTTCAACACCGAGCTCGACCGAACCTACTACGAGCTACAGGAACGCGACCTGGAAGACTTGGGCGGTTCGCAACTCCCCGTCAGCTTCCGCTCGCAATTCACATGGGACCGCGAGTTCACCATGCGCTGGGACCTCACGAAGAACCTGCACATGAACTTCCAGAGTGCCACCCATGCTGAGATTGAAGAGCCCAACCGCCCTGTCAACAAGAGCCTCTATCCCGATGACTACGCCATCTGGAAAGACTCCGTATGGCAGAGCATCAAGGAGTTCGGTCGTCCGCTCACCTACAACCAGAACTTCCAGGCCTCCTACCAGGTGCCCATCAACCTCATTCCCATCTTCGACTGGGTGGCCACTGATGCCTCGTACAATGCCACATACAACTGGACACGCGGCACCGAGATGGAAGACGGCACGTCATTAGGCAACACCATCACCACCAACCGCACACTGAACATCAACTCCAACTTCAACCTCGAGAAGCTCTATAACCACATACCCTTCCTGAAGCAGACCAACGAGCGCTTCAACAAGGAGAAGAACATCAACGATATCAATAAGGAGAAGAAGGAGAAGGAACGCAAGAAGCTGGAAGCCCAAAAGAAGAAAGAGGAAGAGGAGAAACGGAAACAGGAAGAAAAGGAAAAGGCTGCCCAGGGGGGTACACAGGGAGAAAAGACCGACAAGGGCGACAAGAAAGCCGAACAACAGAAGAAGGAACTGCCGAAGAACTCCAAGAGCTTTGTGCAGGAAATACGGCTCCTGCCCGACACCACACTCGATGTCAACCACGGCAAGAACACCAAGCGCTTCACGCTCACCGCCAAGACCGCCGACGGCAAGCCCTATAAGCTCAGTTACAAGAAGCTCGATGCCAACAAGATACGTATCAAGAGCAAGGTCGATTCGACCATGAAGGTCAAGCTCACCCTCACCCCGAAGGCCCCGCTGGAGGAGAACGGATGGTACAAGGCCGCACAATGGGCTGCACGTCTGGCCATGTCGCTGCGCTCTGTCAGCGTCTCCTACAGCAACAAGTACTCGCTGACGCTGCCAGGCTTCATGCCCAACATCGGCGATGCCTTCGGACAAACCCGAGGAACAAGCGTGATGGCACCTGGACTCGACTTTGCCTTCGGCTTCGTTGACGACTCCTACATCGAAACCGCCCGCAACCGCGACTGGCTGCTCATGAACGAATCCGTGGCAACTCCTGCTACCACCAACAAGACCGAGGACATCCAGATACGCATGACGTTAGAGCCGGTGAAGAACTTCAAGATCGACCTCAACGCCAGCCGCACTCAGACCACTGCCAAGAGCATACAGTATATGTATGCCGGCAACCCCACCACGCAGAGCGGAACGTTCACCATGACCACCATCTCCCTGGGAAGTGCCTTCGAGAAGACGGGCGATGCCAACAATGGCTACCACAGCGCGACCTTCGAGAAGTTCTGCAACTCGCTCGACGATTTCCGCGACCGTGTGGAGGCGCAATACGCCAATGCCGTCTATCCCGCCGGTACAGCTCTGGCCGGACAACGCTTCGACCCCGCCAATGGAGGTGTCAACAAGTACAGCGCCGATGTCATGGTGCCCGCCTTCCTTTCCGCCTATACCAGCATGGGAGGCAACTCGCTCAACATCTTCCCCACCCTCACCCGCCTGCTGCCCAACTGGAGCGTACGCTACAGCGGACTGGGCAAGCTGCCGTGGTTCCGCGATGTCTTCAAGAGCGTCAACATCAACCACGCCTACAAGAGCATCTATGCCGTGGGAGCCTACAATTCCTATAGCACCTTCGTGGAATACATGGACGGACTGGGCTTCGTGTCCGACATTCAGACGGGCAACCCCATCCCCTCCTCCATGTACAACGTCTCTACCGTCAGCATCAACGAGTCCTTCTCGCCCCTGCTCGGCATCGATGTCACCCTGCAGAACAACCTCACTGCAAAAGTCGAATACCGCACCACACGTGTGCTCTCACTCAGCATGACCAGCGTGCAGATTAACGAGAACCGCAGCAACGACTGGGTCATCGGACTGGGCTACAAGATCAATAACTTCCGCTTCCTTGCCGGACGCAACCACCGCGCCGTCAAAGGAGCCAACCGTAATAACAATGAGCAGAACAACCGCCGGCAGCAGAACGTGAAGGGCGGCAGCCACGACCTGAACCTCCGTCTCGATGTCAGCATTCGTGAGCAGACCGCCATCAGTCGCGACATTGCATCGCGCACCAGCAATGCCAGCAGCGGCAGCAAGGCTTTCAAGTTCTCCTTCATGGCCGACTATACGCTCTCCAAGATGCTCACCATGAGCTTCTTCTACGACCGTACCACCAATACGCCGTTGCTCACCTCCAGCAGCTATCCCACCACGACCCGCGACTTCGGTCTCTCCATCAAAATGTCGCTCACCCGATAAAATACTTTGTGATGGATTACACTACCGAATATATCCAACATGCCATCTGGAATCAGTAGTTACTTGTCGTTTTTATAGAACCCTGTCGTAAGGTAGTCCTTGAAAGTAGATGACATCCCTTTCGCTGTTCTTATAGCGGAACTTCCTGTCAATAGTTATTTTCTGCGACAGTCCTCTCATGAATGTGAAGTTTATGCAGAACGTAACCTCACCCGCATTTTCTTCTACATTATAAGGATCCCCATACGTGAAAGAGCCTAAGTATTCATCATTTGATATGCCAGTGTAAGACCCCGTATGGTCGGCATTGATAACCAATACACTTACGCCGTTTTTCCATGTTCCTACTATATGCTTGATGAACACGCTATTAACTTGATCTTCATCGGCATCTTTACTACAACCTGTAAGGCCCACACACACGAATGTCATCGCTGCGATGACCAACAAACCTAATAATTGTTTTTTCATCATCATAAAGTTGTTTTGACTTGTGTTAATGGTCCAAAAGTACTAATATTATTCCATTCAAGCAAATAAATCAGCACAACTTTTGCAAGTGAAATTTTTCATGCAAAGCCACTGAAAGGCCTTTGTGTAATTGAATTTTTCTTTGGTATTAGTTTGTTTATTATGAGTTTTTGCTTAACTTTGAGTTTCGCTCGAAGATACTCCGCTCAGAAAAACTCAAATAGATTTGGTTTTTCGTTCGCTTATTCGTATCTTTGCAGTCGTAAGAACTGAGATATGAAGAGTATGACTGCAGTACAATTGAATGCGCTGAATGCCCAGATATGGCGTGACATGGGTGTATTGGCCGACAGTGAATCGATGATGAAGCGTGTGGCAAAATATCTGAGTAAATTAGTAAAAGAGAAAGAAGACTCCACGCTGATGACGAAAGAGGAATTCTTCGCCAAGATTGATCGTGCCGAGCAGCAATCAGCACGAGGAGAGGGAATGAAAATGCTTCCTGGAGAAAACCTGACAACCTTTCTAAGACGCAACGGATATGACGTATGAGGTTATTGTAATGCCAGAGGCTGCATTGGATTAGCAACGTCTTGCAAAGAGTGAACCCAAGGTTTTTGCCAAGGCCAATCGCTTTATCAAGGAACTGCAAACTCACCCTAAAACTGGGTTGGGTCATCCCGAGCCGCTGAAGGGGAAGCCCGAAGGTCGCTGGAGTCGGGAACTTACGAAGAAGCATAGACTTATTTACCGTATTTTTGAAACTGAAGTCTATGTGGAAGTACTCTCCGCATACGGCCATTATAACGACAAATAAGTTCTCTCACCCCAACTCATCCCCTTTCTTTATTGGCTCAGAAGGCAAACGTGGCATAAGTTTGTCTAACAGTTGACGTGCATACATCCTCATCTCAGCAGAAGCGCGTTCTGGCTTTGGATTGAATCTTCCCCACATATCTATTATTTTTGAAGTTCTTGATTCAGTACTTTGGGTACAACTTTCTTTGGTAAAACGATCTTTTGCTCTATTTGTTTCTTTGGCGGTTCAGCCTTTTGAGGCTGTTGTGTTTGCTGACGCTGAGTTTGTTGCTGTTGCTGACTGCTTCTTTGTTGTTGAGTGTTTCGTTGCTGTTGCTGCCCTTGCTGCTGTTGGTTTTGTTGAACTCTCCGCTTTTCTTCTTCTCGTTTCCTTGCTTCGCGTTGCCTGCGTTCTGCATCGGCTCGTTGTCTCATTCTTATTTCCCTTTCACGTTGCTCTCTAGCAAGTCGCTGTTCGTTCAGTCTTTGTCGCTCCAGATTTAATTGCTGTTGTTCCAACCGCCTGTTATATTCCTCTTGCTCCATTCTGTCCAGTTCCGCGCAACGTCGTTCAAGGTCGGCAACAGCCATACTAACACGACTTTCCATCCCGCTCGTATGAGACTTCATATCCGACAGTTCATAAAGCATTTCCTTTGCTTTAAGTGTATATTTCATGTGTCCACTTTCAACGTAAGTTTGGAAGGCCTGTTCTGCCTTACCTGCCATTTCGTTAAATAGTTTCAGATCATTTCGAATGTCTGAGGCGATGCTCCTGTCTTGCCGGTTGCTGCTGTTCTCAAGTACCGACACAGCATCATTCATGTCTTGGAACGACCTCACTATTGTCTTGTAGTATGTGGCTCCTATATAGAATTTGGCCCATTTGGCATCACTTCCAGAAATCGTATAGTATTTCCTTGCCTTCTCATATTGTTGTTGCTCAAAGAGCCTTTGGCCTTCATCCATAAACGTGGTATCATACTGCTTGTCGACATGATATGGCTGAATAGAGTCATATTCGTGAACCTGTACCATCCAACAACCATTTGACTGCGAGTATTCTACATAATTGAATATGCAGGGTACATTGTCTTCTGTCATATTTGTGACGCAAGTGCCACCCATGCGTTCAACACCATCTTGTATCTGGTAGAGAATACAGATTCCATCAGCACGTGTCTCTATGGAAGAATATTCATTGGGCAACAAAACTCTGCCATCCATAGCCATAAGACCATAACTTCCCATCAAGTCCTTGGTGATATAGACAGGTGAATTGATGTCTTCAGTAATTGTTCCATCGAAAGAATATAGTAGTTCACCTGACGCGGAGAAAAACTGATACTCGCTCGAACCATCACCTTTGCTTTTGGACGAAAGGAATACAGACTGATTGCCGGGATAATAAGCTGTAATGGTTCTCGCATTCCTTCCTCTCTCACGAAAGTTTCCCAATCCCTTTTCATGCCCACAGATAAACCTTATTCTGTTCAGATAGGCATCTGTAATTTGCCTGCTTTGAGGAATGATAACAGTACCTGTTGAATCTGCTATCATTCGCTTGAAATCTTTCGTCAAAAGTTCATAATATACGAAACCATTATAAGGCCTTTCTATTTCCACACTTTCCAGCTTGTATTGTTTCTTCAACGACTTAACAATAGCTTTCTCTTTCTTCGACAAATCACTTTTGGCAAAGACAGAAAAAGACAAAGAAAAAAGAATGATTGTAAATAATATTCTACTCATTATTTTTATAGGCTTGATTAGTTGTAAAATGGTCACAGAAAGGACATCTGCGATGTTCTGAAGCACAAAGATGACAGTGATGCCTGTTCTCAAAATTGCAGAAGATGCACTTCTCCGTCCACGATGAGACATCGAATATGGAACGGTTGTTATACAAGTTCCAACCAACTTGCATAAACAGCAGTAAAATAATTCCAGCAACAAATAGTTTCGACCTGTACGGTTGAAAAGTGACTGCAAAAGAAATATCCAAGCTCGTTCTGCGTTATAAATGTAAATCATAACGAATAAAGAACGTGGGAAAGTCAAAATTAGAATTTTATGCCAAGAT
>JAFSWU010000160.1 GCA_017444365.1 Prevotella sp. | reverse complement strand
GATTAATGTTTAGAGTTTAGAGGCAGTAGAATCAGTTGATAGTTTATAAGTTTTATCTCACACAGAAAACACAGAAAACACAGAAAGAGTGTAGAGATTAATGTTTAGAGTTTAGAGTTTAGAGTCAGTGGTCGCTGCGCGAAGTGAAAAGTGAAGAGTGAAAAGTGAAGAATGTTTTTGTCGCACGGAAAGCACGGAAAACACGGAAAGAGTGTAGTGTTTAGTGTTTATAGTTTAGAGGCAGTTGAATCAGTTGATAGTTTATAAGTTTTATCTCACACAGAAAACACAAAAAACACAGAAATGTCGCCTACGGCGAAGTGAAGAGTGAAGAGTGAAGAGTAAGCAGCCAATTTTGACGTATAGCAACAGAAGGTCGCCCTCTGGGGGCAACTTACGTCAAAAGTCGACCATAACTAAAATTTAAGGATATTTATGCCGATTGTCATCGGAAGAAGGTTCTTGCCTATGCAAGCGACAAAGTCGAGCGGGCATAGTACCTGCCACTATAGGCTGCAGATTCTGTTTGCGGTCACATTCTCAACCGCTTAAACATTAACCGTTAAATTTTATCTTCGCTAACAGCAACGGACCTTTACGACGACCTTCTTGACGGGTTCTGAGGTGGTTGCACAAAGTCCTGGCATGTGGCCATCTTGGGGGAAGAAGATGGCGAAGTAGCCTGGCTGAAGGATGAGGTATGAAGGATGAGGTATGATGGATGAGGTATGATGGCTGATGGATGATAGCTGATGGATGGTGACTGCTGAATACAAAGCACAATCGCCTTCTTCGCTGTAGGGCTTTGTCTCGGTGAGTTTCTCTATAGGGAGACAGGCCACGCGCTCCTGGCCTTTCAGGGTGTATTGTATGTCGATATACTGGCGATGTGCTTCGAAGCCGTTCTCGTTCTGAGGCTTTGTTTCGTACTCTGAAACGATGGCTTTGACACGTGGATTGAGCTGATAGACGCCATTGGCCATATCGGGCCGGGCATCTCGAAGGAACTCCAGTCCGATGCGGATGTCTTCGGAAATGCCTGCGTACGTCTCAAGGTTGTCTATCTTATCGTATATCATACATTTGAATCTTTTTATAGTTTGGCAATACGGTCGAGCGGGACTTGCATGTATGCGCACCCGAGGAAGCTGACTCGAAGGCCTACATAGGTTTTGCTGTCGTCGAAGATACGGACTATCTGTGCTTTGTTATGAGCGTCGTCGAACCCGAGGATGCGGACATAGTCGCCAATGATGAAGTCCGAGGATGTGAAGTTCACTTCTGCCTCTTCCTGCCTGAGCATTTGCTGAAAGAAACGCATGTCGTCATCGCTGATTCGGGCCAATGTGTCCCAATTGCTTTTGCCTTCTTTCTTCCTGGCAGGGTCGTACATCAGGGAGTGGACATTGAGTGTGCGCTCTATAGCCGGGCGGTCTTGTTGCTCCATCCGGACAAAGACGATGGAGGGAATGAGGACTTTCTCTACTTTCCTACGTTCTCCTCTTCGCCAGATGTGTGTCTCGTGTTTTGTTGCGGCGAAGGTTTCGAAACCTTCACGAGCAAGATTGTCTCGGACGGTTTTCTCTGCTCTTGGCTTTACCCAAAGAAGGAACCAGGGAGCGTGGTTAGGCACGGCTCCGCCGCCGTCAGTGGATGTCGCTGGCGTCGAGTTTGGAGAACAAATATTAGGCCCTTCCATATTTTTGTGCGGCAAAGGTACTAATTATTTATTTATAAAATGGTATTTGGGAGTGAAAATATTCAAAAAAATATGTTTTACGAACGAAAAGCTGTTGTGGAGAGGTGAACGAGGAGGCGTTTTCTTTGTAGTTTCATTATTATTTACTACTTTTGCAGCGCAAAAAATGGCATCAGCCTAAATAGGAAATGACATGTTCGACACTATCAACATTCACGGCATCATACTTGGTTTAGGAACTTTCCTATGCATCGGAGTCTTTCACCCTATCGTCATCAAGAGTGAATACCACTTTGGTGTGAAGTGCTGGCCTGTGTTCTTCGTTTCGGGCATTGCCGGATGCATCGGCTCGCTGTTTGTGGAGAACATCTACATTTCGGTAATGCTGGGCGTCTTCAGTTTCTCGTGCTTTTGGTCGATTCTGGAACTCTTCCAGCAACGTGAAAGGGTGCGAAAAGGATGGTTCCCGAAGAAGAAATATAAAGTTGAAAAGTTAAATAATAAGATTTAAGGAAAAGGATAAGGAGCTAAGTGCAAGTAATACAAAAAACAAATAAACTATGAAAAAGAACCTCATCTGAATGCTGGCCGCCATCCAATTTCCTACACGTGGGAATCGCTTTTCCTACGTGTGGGAGGTGGCTTTCCCACGTGTGGGAAGTGCCCACGCTTCACGATGCATTCAGAGGTATCCTGCCGAAGCATGGGGAGTGCTTTACATCCTCATGACCTGACAATTTGAACACTTCCGAAACTTAAACTCAAATAAATTTGTTTTTTTGCTCACTTATTCGTACCTTTGCAGCCGAATTATCAAGGGGTGCTCGTCAAAGTGACGGGCTGAGATTATACCCTCCTCACCTGATTCGGACAATACCGACGTAGGGATGATAAGTGGAATCTTCTGAGCAGGAACAACCTGCACCCCTTTATTGTTTAATTAATAATAAAGGAAAAGAAATGAGAAGTATTATTGGATTGGCTGTGACGATGCTGGCAAGCTCCAGTATGTCCTGGGCACAAGATGTTGAGAAAGAGACGGACCTGCAGGAAGTGGAGGTGACCTCGCTTCGTGCCACGAGCAAGACGCCTGTGGCACACAGCAACCTGAACCGCGAGCAGATTGAGGCTTTGAACTATGGGAAGGACGTCCCCTTCCTACTCTCCACGCTGCCAAGTATTACCACCACGACGGATGCAGGCAATGGCATCGGCTACACAAGCATTCGGGTGCGTGGCACGGATGCTTCCCGCATCAATGTGACGGCAAACGGCATCCCCCTAAACGACAGCGAGAGTTCGCTCATCTATTTCTCCGACATTGGCGACTTCGCCAGCAGCGTGCAATCCATTCAGGTTCAACGTGGTGTGGGAACAAGCACGAATGGTGCCGGTGCCTTTGGCGCAACCATCAACATGCTGACTGAAAGTATTGGCATGAAGCCTTTTGTGGGACTGGATGCCAGCGGTGGTTCGTATGGTACGCACAAGGAAACCCTGCGTTTTGGCACGGGACTGCTGAACGGGCACTTCGGCGTTCAGGGGCGCCTGTCGAACATCGGCAGTAACGGTTACGTGGACCGGGCGACATCGGACTTCTACTCCTATTTCCTCCAAGCTGGCTATTTCTCCAACAACACCACGGTGAAGTTCATCACGTTCAATGGTAAGGAGAAGACCTACATGGCTTGGAACTATACGTCGAAAGGGGAACAGAGCCGCTATGGCCGGCGCTACAACTCGTGTGGCCTGTATTACGACACGCAGGGCAACATGAAATTCTACGACGACCAGTACGACAACTACCATCAGCAGCACTATCAACTGCATTGGAACCAATGGCTTGGCAAGGACTGGACAATGAACGTGGCGCTTCACTACACCCACGACAACTACTATTACGACCAAATGAAGATGGGCAAGAAGCTGTATGAGTATCTGTTGACCGACGACACCCAAACGCGTGCCGACATAGTGCAGCGTAAGGATGGCATCAAGGATTTCTACGGCATGGTGGCTTCTGCGAACTACGACAACCGCCATGGGCTGACGGCAAACATCGGTGGAGCTGTCAACCACTTCGACGCGAGCCACTTGGGGCACGTCATGTGGGTAGGCGTGCCTTTCTATAAGAACGCGCCAAACGTGACTCCTGCGCTCGAGGGATTGGAGCCTAATCATCAGTACTACGATAACGGCTCACGAAAGACCGATGCCAACATCTATGCGAAGGTGAACTGGGAGTTTGTGAAGGGTTTGAGCGCTTTTGCTGACCTGCAATATCGCCACGTCAACTGCATAATGGACGGAAGTGCAAGCGATTGGGACGATAACGGGCAGATTCACTACGACCTGAACCGCAACTTCGACTTCTTCAATCCGAAGGCTGGCCTGAACTACGACATCAACCGCCACCATCGCGTCTATGCCTCCTATGCTATTGCCCATCGCGAACCGACTCGCGACCACTTTCAGGAGCAATGGGGAAAGCCTGTTCATTCAGAGCGCCTGAACGACCTGGAGGTAGGCTATCAGTTCCGCCATCGCCGCTTCTCGGCTGGCGTGAACCTGTATTGGATGGACTACAAGAACCAGTTCGTGCTGACAGGCGAGCTGAACGATGTGGGCGAGGCCATCACGAAGAACATCGACAGGAGCTATCGCATGGGCATAGAGATGGAGGCTGCCTGGATGCCTGTGGATTGGTTCCGCTGGGACGCGAATGCCACGCTGAGCAAGAACCGCGCCAAGGACATGATAGTCACCCTCGACGACTACGCCACTCAGGTTAACATTGGCGAGACACCACTAAGCTTCTCGCCGGAGGTTATCTTCAACAACATCTTCACGTTCAACTACAAAGGCTGGAGCGCCTCCATCCATAGCCAGTACATCGGAGAGCAGTACCTGACCAACTACGGCGTGAAGACCATGCGCTGCTGGACCGATTGGAGCCAGACGGACGATGTGGCAACAGACGAGACGCTCATGCTGAAGGACCACTTCACCACAAACCTCGACCTGAACTACCGCTTCGAGGTGAAGAAATGGGGACTCAAGAATGCCCGTGTAGGTATCGCGTTCTACAACCTGTTCAACGCCAAGTTCGACAACAACGGATGGGCAGCTCCACAGTTCCGTCAAGATGCTGCCGGCAAGGTCTATGCGGTGAACACCTGGGGATTGCGCGACGAGGAAGCAGCAGGCTTTGCTCCATCCGCTCCCTTCCATTGCATGGGGCACATTTCATTTACATTCTAATAACAGCCTCCCCCGACCCCTCCAAAGGAGGGGGGAAAAAAGACACCAAACATCCTCGTAAATAGCTAAAGTACTAAATCGTAAATAAATCGGACTCCGAGCTTGCTCGCCTGAGCACCTACGGAGCGCAAGAAATCGTAAATCGTCAAATCGTAAATTATTTATCGTCAAATCGTAAATAACATAAACTTTTCAATATTCAATATTCAATATTCAATTTCAACATGGACTTCTTGATTAATCATTGGCTTGACATCACCACTACTCTACTCGGGCTTGCTTATATCCTGCTGGAGTACAAGGCATCCATCTGGATGTGGGCGGTCGGGGCTGTCATGCAAATCCTGGGCATCGTGCTCTATTATCAGAAAGGTGTCTATGCCGATTGCGGCATGGAGTTCTACTACCTGGCTATGACGGCATACGGCTATTGGAAGTGGAAAAAAGACTCACCCCGGTCCTCCCTTAAAGGGAGGGAGGAAGACTCCTCTATGGGAGATTTAGAGAGGTCTATCACTCACATTCCCGCTCGAATTGCTTTATATTGGGGCATTATCTTTGTTTGTCTGTGGGGCCTCATCTGGTGGCTGCTGACGTCCTTCACCGACTCCACAGTCCCTGTTGCAGACGCGTTTACCACTGCCTTGTCCCTTGTCGGCATCTGGGCTTTGGCACATAAGTACCTGGAGCAGTGGTTCGTATGGATTGCCGTGGACATCGTCACCTGTGTGCTTTACTTCCACAAAGACATCCCCTTCAAGGCCTCGCTCTATGGGCTTTACGTCATCATAGCCATCTTTGGCTACCTCCGCTGGCGTAAAATGATGAAAGCAGAAGACTATATATATAATAAGGTATAATTCATTTTGGGGGAGTTAAAGAAGTTAATGAAGTTAAAGAAGTTAAAGGACGATACATTTGGATGCGGAGAGCTTTCAGCCTGGGATTTAACTGCCAAAAACAT
>JAFSWU010000159.1 GCA_017444365.1 Prevotella sp. | reverse complement strand
GGAGGGTGGGGCCGAAGCTCACCATGTCGAGGTTGGGATACTTCTCCGAGAAGAGTCCGCATTCCAGTCCTGCATGGATGCCCAGCACCTTCGGGTCTTTATTGAACAGTCGTTTGTAAGTGTCAACGGCAATGGCAGTTAGCTTGCTGTTGGGATTCATCTTCCAGGCCGGATATCCTTCTCCCTGTACGACCTCTGCGCCTGCCAGTTGGAAGACGGCCTTGATGGTGGCGGCTTGGTTGTCGAGGGCACTCATCACGTTGGATCGCTGCGAGGCAACAATCTTCACCTCTTCATCGCGGGTTTCGACACTTGCCACGTTGTTGGAGGTTTCCACCAGCCACGCCAGCTCTTCGTCCTGACACATGGCGAACACTCCGTTGTCAACGGCCTGAAGAGCCTGGATCAGTCGGGTGCTCACTTCCTGTGGAAGCACTTGGCCGCCGTCTGTGCTCTCCATGCTGAACTGCATGGACTTCTCTATAACGTGGTATTCTTCTTCCACCTGACTCACGAACACGTTCCAGTCGGCCCGTACATTCTCTTTTGCCTCTGTGGGGATGCCGAATATGGCCACTCCGTCGCGTGGAATGGCATTGTGTAGCTTGCCGGCGTTGTAGCTGACGAGACGCAGCCCGTATCGCTCCTGTGTCTGATAGAGGAAGCGGGCAATCACCTTCAGGGCGTTGGCGCGCTTCTTGTTGATGTCGTCGCCGGAGTGTCCTCCAACGAGTCCCTTGAGCGACACTTTCAGGAAGAAAAGCCCAGAGGGAGCCTCTTCGCGCTGGAAATGGAAGGTGGCTGTCGTGTTGCGCCCGCCTGCACAGGAAACGAAGATTTGGCCTTCGTCTTCTGAGTCGAGGTTGATGAGCATGTCGCCGTTCATGAATCCCGGTTTCATTCCCTCTGCACCTGTCAGTCCTGTTTCCTCGTCGCGTGTGAATACGCATTCCAGCGGTCCGTGCTCAATATCGTCAGAGTCGAGGATAGCCAGCTCGATGGCACAGCCGATACCGTCATCGGCTCCGAGGGTAGTCCCCTTGGCAGCCAGCCACTCGCCGTCGATGTAGGTCTGGATGGCATCCTTCTCAAAGTCGAAGTCGATGTCCACCAGCTTTTCGCAAACCATATCCATGTGGCTTTGCAGGATGATGGTCGGGCGGTTTTCCATTCCCTTGGTGGCAGGCTTGCGAATCAGAACATTGCCCGTTTCGTCAACAATTGTTTCCAGATTGTGCTCTGCACCAAACTTTTTCAAATACGCAATCATCTGTTCCTCGTGTTTCGAAGGACGTGGAATCTCATTGATTTTTGCAAACTGCTCGAACACGCGAGCGGGTTTCAATTCGTTTTTATTCATTTAAATATGTTATTTTTGGATGTAATTTTTCCTTGTTTAACAGCTTTTCTGTATCTTTGCATCCGCAAAATTACGAAAAATGGTAGAAACTCTGCTTATTAGCGTGTTAATAATTGCTATAGGAATGGCATTATTGTGTGTGAAGCTGCTTTTCAAGAAGAACGGCAGGTTCACCTCGCAGCATATCCACGACTCTCAGGCAATGAAGGATCGGGGCATCCATTGCGTCATCGATCAGGACCGAGAGGCGCGCGAGAAGGGTAGGGCGTATTAGAGGTAATAATATAAATAAGGTATAATAATATAACAAGAAATGAACAAGAAAAACTTTTTCCGTGTGTTGGCAGTAGCAGCATTCGCTACTGTATCAATGACCTCATGTGACAAATCGGCTCCGAAGGTTGACGACAAGCCCGCTACCGCTGGACAGGCCGCGTCCGCAGAGATGAAGATTGCTTTCGTGGAAGTGGATAGCATCATGTCGCAGTATCAGTTCTGCAAAGACTTCACGCAGATTCTGCAGAAGAAGGGACAGAACATCCAGAACACGCTGGCTTCGAAGCAGCAGCAGCTTGAGACGGCTGCCGCCAATTTCCAGCAGAAGCTGCAGCAGAATGCCTACACCCGCGAGCAGGCCGAGGGCATCCAGGCAAGCCTTCAGAAGCAGAGCAACGATCTGCAGGCCCTGAACCAGCGCCTGAGCACGGAGTTCCAGAACGAAACCGACAAGTACAACTCAGCCCTGCGCGATTCCATTCAGCACTATCTGGCTGTGTACAACAAGTCGAAGAAGTTCAGCATGATTCTCAGCAAGGCTGGCGACAACATTCTCTATGCCGACAAAGCCTACGACATCACCAACGAGGTGATAGCCGGCCTGAACAAGGCCTACAAGCCCGTTGCAAAAGCTGATGCCAAGAAAGAGGGAGCCGATAAGAAGGAGGCTGCCAAGAAATAAATGACAAGGCAGGAACGATACAAATTCATACTCGGGTATTTTCGCGCGAAGATGCCTGTTGTCACCACAGAGCTGGAATTCGGAAACGCGTTCCAGCTCCTTTGTGCTACCCTCCTGAGCGCACAATGCACCGATAAGCGCATCAACCAGGTGACACCCGCACTCTTCAAGGCTTACCCCACGGCCAGGGAGATGGCACAGGCCGAAGTGGAGGATGTCTTCACGTATGTCAAGAGCGTTTCCTATCCCAACGCCAAGTCGCAACACCTTGTGGAAATGGCACGCATGCTCGTCAGCGATTTCGGTGGCGAGGTGCCCGACCAGCTCGACGATCTGGTGAAGTTGCCTGGGGTGGGGCGCAAGACGGCCAACGTGATGCAGGCCGTATGGTTCGGACGGGCAGCAATGGCGGTTGACACCCACGTATTCCGCGTCAGTCATCGCCTGGGACTCGTTCCCACAAGTGCCAACACCCCTCGCAAGGTGGAGGAGCATCTCATGAAGAACATCCCTGCCGCAGATGTGCCCAACGCCCACCACTGGCTCCTCCTGCACGGGCGATACGTCTGCACCAGCCGTGTACCCCATTGCGACAAGTGCCCATTCTCAAAAATCTGTCCCACATGCAAAACAAAAGAATTCTGACATTCCTCAAGGATATTGCAGCCAACAACAACCGCCCCTGGTTCCTCGAACACAAGGCTGAATACACGGCCTGCAGAGCCGACTTCGAAGACGGCGTAGCCCAACTCATCCGTTCCCTTTCCGCCTTCGACCCTGAGATTGCCCATCTTCAGGTCAAGGATTGCGTCTATCGTTTCAATCGCGACACCCGCTTCTCCGAGGACAAGTCACCCTACAAGCGACATTTTGGCGCATACATCTGCTCCAAGGGCAAGAAGGCGCTGCGGGGAGGCTACTATATCCATCTGGAGCCCGGCAACTGCCTCTTGGCAACGGGAAGCTACTGGCTGCCCACCAACATCCTGACATCCTGTCGCAACGAAATCATGGCCAATATCGACGAGTGGAGGCACATCGTTGAGAATCCCTCGTTTGTGCGACTCTTCGGCCAACCCAACGTGGGCAAGTGGGAACAGACCGAGAAAGGCTTCGGCTTGGAGTCCCTGAAGAGCTGTCCCTCAGGCTTTCCTCGCGACTATGAGTTCATTCAGTACCTTCGTATGAAGGACTATTGCTGTTGGCATCGGATGGCGGATGATTTTTTCGAGGGTGACAGCTGGCTTGATGAGGCTGCCAAAATCTTCCAGGTCGCCAAGCCCATGATGGACTTCATGAATTCCGTCATCGACGACTACGAGTAATCAAGCAACCGTCAACTCTCCCCCACATCTTTTACATTGCAAAGATACGAAGAAAACAAGCGCATTTCAAGATTTCCACCCTGTTAATCTTTCCATTTAACGGGTGTTAACTAAAAAGAGGATGGCAAATGACTTACCGCCGCATCGGGAACGTCAAAGCATTGCTCTGAGTACCCTGTTACATTGACTTGAGACCCTCGTTCCACTGCTCCGAGATGGACGTTGCTGTGCAACGAGATGGAGAATGAGATGCGCGGTCATTTGGTCATTTGGTCATTTGGTCAAAATCGTTTTCAATGTGTCAAAATCCGCCACTAAATAATAAATATTTATATTTATTATTTAGTGAGCAAAATGACCGAATCCGAAATTGAAAATGACAAATGACCAAATGACCACTTTGACCACATTTTACCCTAAAAAAAGACACACACGCAGTTTGTTAACCCCTAATACTTAAATTTTGTAAAACGCACAAAAATATTTCCCACGTCGTATTCTATTTTAGATAATTTTACTACCTTTGCAGACGAATAAAATCTCCCCCAAGAGAAAATCTGCTACGAAAATAAAAAACAACAATTATCCAAAACGGGAAACTTTTTGAAATTTTTCAGGACGGAAGTTTCCAAAAAGAGAAAAGAAAATGGAGATCAAGAACTTCACCATTACTAAACGAGACGGCACGAAAGACCGCTTTTCGCTGGACAAAATCATGAACGCCATCATCAAGGCATTCCAATCTGTTGACGAGCCTGTTGACCTGGGTTCGCTGTCAAAAATACTCAGCCACCTGAACATTCACGACGACATCAAGGTCGAGGATATTCAGAATCAGGTGGAAGAGGCATTGATGCGCGAAAATTATTGTCAGGTTGCCAAGTCGTTTATGCTTTATCGTCAGCAGCATACAGAAGACCGCGAGACTTTGGAGAAGTTGAAGTTTCTCTCGGAATATGTTGACGCGTCGAATGCTGCAACGGGTTCCAAGTACGATGCCAACGCCAACGTGGAGCACAAAAACATTGCAACGCTCATCGGAGAGCTTCCCAAGTCGAGCTTCATTCGTCTGAACCGTCGCCTGCTTGTTGATCGTATTAAAAAGATGTACGGAAAGGAGCTGGCCGATGAATATATGGATAAGCTCACCCACCACTTCATCTATAAGAACGACGAGACAAGCCTTGCCAACTACTGTGCTTCGATTACGATGTACCCCTGGCTGATTGGCGGCACCACTTCCATTGGAGGCAACTCTACGGCTCCCACCAACCTGAAGTCCTATTGCGGAGGATTTGTCAACATGGTGTTCATGGTGTCGAGCATGCTTTCGGGTGCTTGTGCCACCCCGGAGTTCCTGATGTACCTGAACTACTTCATCGGACTGGAGTATGGTAAGGACTATTGGAAGGAGCCCGACAAGATTGTGG
>JAFSWU010000158.1 GCA_017444365.1 Prevotella sp. | reverse complement strand
TAGTTTTCATATGTTCTAAGAAGCGTTTGTTCAGATTGCGAAAATACAAAAAAAATATGTTATAACTCAAAAAAAATGATTAATTTTGCAGAAAATTTTGAAAGACGGTAGTCCCTCGAAGGGCAGCGTCGTTTCTGTAAAGTTAAGAATAATGTCAGAAAGAAGAGTAAGAGTGCGCTTTGCGCCAAGTCCCACAGGTGCTTTGCACATTGGTGGTGTTCGTACAGCACTGTACAATTATCTGTTCGCCCGCAAGCATGGCGGCGACCTTGTTTTCCGCATTGAAGATACTGATAGCAACCGTTTCGTTCCTGGAGCCGAAGAGTATATCATTGAGTCGTTCTACTGGTTGGGTATCAAGTTCGACGAAGGTGTGAGCTTTGGCGGTAACTATGGTCCCTACAGGCAGAGTGAGCGCAGAGACATCTATAAGAAATATGTCAAGCAGCTTCTTGATAACGGTAAGGCCTATATTGCGTTCGATACTCCCGCAGAGTTGGAGCAGAAGCGTAATGAGATTCCCAATTTCCAGTATGATGCCCGCACGAGGGGTGTCATGCGCAACTCGCTGACCATGTCTGAGGAAGAAGTCCAGCAGTGCATCAGTGATGGCGAGCAGTATGTGGTGCGTTTCAAGGTGGAGCCGGGCCGTGAGGTTCATGTCAACGACATGATTCGTGGCGACGTAGTTATCAAGAGTGACATCGTAGATGACAAGGTGCTTTATAAGAGTGCCGATGAGCTGCCCACCTATCACTTGGCTAACATCGTTGACGACCATCTGATGGAGATCAGTCATGTCATTCGTGGTGAGGAGTGGCTTCCCTCTGCTCCCCTGCATGTGTTGCTCTACGAGGCTTTTGGCTGGGCAGACACCATGCCCACCTTTGCGCATCTGCCGCTGTTGCTCAAGCCCGAGGGCAAGGGTAAGCTGTCGAAGCGCGATGGCGACCGACTGGGATTCCCCGTGTTCCCGCTGGAGTGGCACGACCCCAAGACTGATGAGGTTTTTTCAGGCTATCGCGAAAGTGGCTATTTCCCCGAGGCCGTGTTGAATTTCCTTGCCCTGTTGGGATGGAATCCAGGAACAGAACAGGAGCTTTTCACGCTTGACGAGTTGGTTGAGGCTTTTGACATCAGCCGCTGTTCCAAGGCAGGTGCCAAGTTCGACTATCAGAAAGGCATCTGGTTCAACCACGAATATATGCTCAAGAAGAGCAACGAGGAGATTGCCAAGTTGTTTGCACCCATCGTTGCCAACAATGGTATTGATGAAACCATGGAGCGCATCACCGCTGTTGTTGGAATGATGAAAGACCGTGTCAGCTTCGTCAAGGAGTTGTGGCCGTTGTGCTCGTTCTTCTTTATTCCGCCCACTTCCTATGATGAGAAGACGGTCAAGAAACGTTGGAAGGAAGACTCGGCACAGGTGATGACCGAGCTTGCCGAGCTATTGGAAGGCTTGGATGACTTCTCGTTGGAGAATCAGGAGAAGGAGGTTCACGCCTGGGTGGAGCAGAAGGAGTATAAGCTGGGCAACGTGATGAATGCCTGGCGTCTCACCTTGGTTGGTGAAGGCAAGGGACCAGGCATGTTCGACATCTCTGCATTCCTTGGCAAGGAGGAGACACTCCGCCGCATGCGCCGTGCCATAGAGGTACTGGGATAGCCTATAGTAGATTGTAAATAGAAATGAATAATGCTTTCAATTCTCAAGTAGGATGTATAATATAATAATGTATATGTGTCAGGTGGCCATCGCCATCGCTGCTATCTTCGACCACAAGGTGCGCCTGCGCTGGCGTGGTGGACGTGCGGCCATCAAGACACTGAAGGCAAACGTGGAACCAGGTGCCAAGTATGTTTGGTTCCATGCGGCATCGTTGGGCGAATTCGAGCAGGGACGTCCGTTGATGGAATATCTGCGTAAGATTCATCCCGAGTATAAAATCCTGTTGACGTTCTTTTCACCTTCGGGTTACGAGGTGCGCAAAGACTACAAGGGTGCCGACATCGTCTGCTATATGCCTGTTGACACCGTGACCAATGCCCGTGCTTTTCTTCGCACGGTGCGTCCTGTGATGGCGTTTTTCATCAAGTACGAGTTCTGGTACAATCACCTGCATATCCTCCGTCATCGTGGCATCCCCGCCTACAGTGTGAGCAGCATTTTCCGTCCTAATCAGGTGTTCTTCAAGTGGTACGGTCGTCAATATGCGCATGTGCTGAAGTGCTTCACCCGCTTCTTCGTACAAAACGAGCAGAGCAAGGAACTCCTGGCAACGCTGGGCATTACCGATGTAGAGGTGGTGGGCGACACGCGTTTCGACCGTGTGCTGCAGATTAAGGAGGCTGCCAAGAAGCTTCCCATTGTGGAGACGTTCATCGGGATGAAGGATGATAGGATGAAGGATGACAGGACGAAGGTCTTTGTTGCCGGTAGTAGCTGGCTGCCAGACGAGGAAATCTTCCTCAAGTACTTCAATGCCCATCCCGAGTGGAAGCTCATCATTGCTCCGCACGTCATAGCCGAGAGTCATCTTCAGCAGATTCTGTCATTGTTGGGCAATCGTAAGGTTGTCCGCTATACCGATGCCGAGAAGATCGATTCGAAAGTTACGACCGAGATGTTGCGTGATGCCGATGTGCTGATCATCAACTGTTTCGGTTTGTTGTCTTCCGTTTACCATTATGCCGATGTAACCTATGTGGGCGGCGGCTTCGGCGTGGGCATTCACAACCTGTTGGAGGCTGCTGTGTGGGACGTGCCCGTCATCTTCGGGCCTAACAACCAGAAGTTCCAGGAAGCCCAGGACTTGAAGGCCTGTGGCGGTGGTATTGAGATCAAGGACTATGCCGATTTTGAACAGGCCATGACCCGTTTCTCTGACTCGGCGGAAAGCTTGCACGAAGCTGGGCAGCGTGCCGGGCACTACGTGAAAAGCCTGACAGGAGCTACCCAGCGCATCTTCAGCACTGTAAAGTTTTAGCAATACGGTTCAGCCCTTCCATCAGCCGGTCGCGCTGTGTGGCGATATTGATTCGGATAAAGCCTTCCCCCGTTTCCTTTCCGTACATGGGGCCGTTGTTCACCCATACATGTCCGTTCTGGAGAAGATGTTGGCTCAGTTGTTGGGAGGTCATACCGGTGGCGGTGATGTCGATCCATGCCAGATAGGTTCCTTCAAGCTGATAGACTTTCAGGGCGGGAAGCCTCTCTGCGCAGAAGGTGCAAAGAGCCTGATAGTTCCGGTAGATGTATTCATTCAGTTCGTCAATCCATTGATCCCCGTAGTTGTAGGCTGCCTCGGCAGCGAGGGGAGCGAAGGGATTGACATCACAGATTTCATTGATATTGATGGCGCGGTCGATACGGCGGCGCCATCTTTCGTTTTGGCAGATGATGTGTGCCATCTGAAGTCCGGCCGTGTTGAACGACTTCGACGGTGAACCACATACCACGCAGTTCTGGGCGCATGCTTCCGAGACAGAGGCAAAGGGTACAAACTCATACCCGGGCATGATGAGCTCACAGTGAATCTCGTCGCTCACAACGGTTACTCCATGTGCCATGCAGATGTCGTTCATGCGTTGCAGTTCCTCCTTTGTCCATACGCGTCCTCCCGGGTTGTGGGGGTTGCAGAGCAGGAAAACGGTTGTCTTCTTGTCGGCGCACTTCCGTTCAAAGTCCTCCCAGTCAACCACATAGGTTGGTTGGTGGTCAATGATAGATGTTTGAAGTGGACTTTCCAGCACCTCACACCCATTATTGCGGATGCAGGAGAAGAAGCAGTTGTAGATGGGCGACGTCACCAGCACTCGCTCCCCGGGCATGGTGAGTGCCTTGATGACGGCAGACACTGCGGGCACCACGCCCGTGGTATATTGTATCCATTTGCGTTGGATTTCCCAGTTGTGGCGGCGGCGGAACCAGTGGATGGTGCTGTCGTAGTAGCTCTCGCCGACGATGGCATAGCCGAACACGCCGTGTTCCACTCGCTTCTTCAGTACTTCTGTAATCTCAGGCAGCACCTCAAAGTCCATGTCTGCTACCCACAGGGGAATCACATCCTCCATGTCGGTCTCATCCCATTTCACGCAGTTAGTCCCTCGGCGTATGATGGGTTTGTCGAAATTGTATATAGACATAGTAATAGCAATGGTTTAAAGACATAGTAACATACTAACGTAAGATACAGTAACGTCCTATTCGAATAGTTTTCGTTGCTCTATCACGCAGTTGGCGGGTTGACGGATATTGTTGTCAATGGTCACGCTGCCAATCTCGTCGGCAACGATGTGCCCGCTGGTGGGGTTCTTGATGTTCTCGATGCGTCCGCGGATATCGGCTTCCACAGAGGTGTATTCAAAGACACGGTCGCAGGCTTTGTCGAAGGTGCAGTTCTCCAATACCAGGTTGTCAACATAGCACAGCAGTTGCTCGCCTGCCAGGTGGCAGTTCACCAGTCTGACGTTCTTCGAGTGCCACGCTAAATACTCCCCGTCGAGCACGGAGTCGTAGATGGTCACGTTCTCACATTCCCAGAAAGCATCCTTCGTCACGATGTTGGCGTTGTGTACCTCCACATTCCTACAGTATTGGAAGACATACTTCGAGTTGCTCTCCAGCCCGTCCACGTAGATGTTCTGCGAGAACATGAAGGGGTAGGTGCCGTCGTGCAGCTTCAGGTTCTTCACGCGCAGCCCATCTACCTTCCAGAATGTCTCGTCGGCATCGTTGATGGTGACGTTTTCAATCTCCACGTTTTTCATCTCGCGGAAAAACTTCGGTCCGTCGATGACGCAGTCTTTCATCTGCAGGTCGTTGGTGTACCAGATGGCAGAGCGTGAGCCTGGTGCGAAGTAGCAGTTGTCGATGCGGGCGCCATCCACGTGCCACCAGGGATATTTCCCGTAGAAATGGCATCCGGTTGCTTCCATGTTTTGGCATTGCTTGATGCCCGACTCGCCGTCAACGATGGTGACGTTCTCCAACCGCAGGTCGTGTTCGGCAAATAGAGGTCTCTCACCTCCGAATTCTTTGTCTTTGATCAGTCTCATGTATTCCGTTGTTATTTAGTATCTGTCTCTATTCCTTTCAAAAACCATGCCAAAGAGTAGAGACTGCCAACTCTGTGTGGCGCAAAAGTAAAACAAGTTGTTTAACCTCCGTAACTCATAGCATTACGAGTGCTAACTCATAGAGTTCTGAAGGTAAAACAACTTGTTTTACTTTGATGTTCCTAAGCGTTGCAATTGCTTAGAGATTGGGATTGATCTCGTTCCACTTAGAGATTTCGGGCACGATGTTCAGTGTAACCAGCTCGTCGCGCATCTTGCAGAGGTGCTCATAGCTCTGGTCGAGCTTGGCATTCTCCTCGGCAGTTCCCTGGGGAACCTCGAAGTGTGCGCCTGTGGTGTCGAGGGTGGTCTTCATGGCCATCATGATGTGGTCGTACTTGTCGGTCTTCACGTAGGTGCCGACGGG
>JAFSWU010000157.1 GCA_017444365.1 Prevotella sp. | reverse complement strand
CTCGCCAGCGAGCATGGCTTCTGCTGCCTGACGGACACTGATGTCTTCACCATTGGCCTCCAGGTCGAAGACTGTCTCCTGACGCATGAGTTTCTTCGTGTCGGGGTGAACGATATAGGAACCATTCTTTCCCAATAGGAGGCTATAGCTGTGTGGTAGCGGCTTCATGGCGAGGATGATCTGAGAGAGTAGCGAGATGGGAACATCGACGGCCATCACGCCTAAAATATCTTTTTTGCTTCTGGCCTCGGCCTTGGCGTGCTTCGCATAGATGGGCAGACACAGCGAGAGCGTCACACCCTCATCTTCCTCTTCAACCAACGGGTCCGTCCAACATGCGTGACCAGTCCTCAGAGGAGCCATGTACCACTCCTGCTGGGTGTATGGACGTTTGCCGAATGAGTTCGTAGTGACTAATGTATTCCCACCTTCTTGAGATACTTTCCTGTGGACATAGGTTATGAAAAACTCCTGATCCTTATAATAATAAGGTGTAAAGGCGATGGCGCAGCCTGTGACGTAGGAATTGTTCTCGATAATCTCCCGACAGTAGGTCTGCATGCGGTCGGGCTCGCCCAGGTGTCCCTGCAACTCCTGATAGACGTTGTAGGCCGTCTGCTCTACGCTCATCAGGATGTTGTCTATATGCTGCACGGTACCCTCCAATGTCTCTTCGGCATTCTGGAAAGCCTCTTCTTTCAGTCCCTGGCGTGAGAAGTAGAGCAGCACCGTCAAGGAAAGGAAGAGCAGCAGCACGATTTCAAAGACGACCATCAGGTTCAGTCTGATGGATGTGTGGGGTAGGGCAATCTTTGACAGTTTCAGCATGGACTTACCTTTTTACTTTTTCTCTTTAGCAACAACAACGGCAACCGACCAGTCGACGTGCTCTATCGGACCGTAAAAAACGGATGAGGGTACGCCGTTGATGTCCATATCAACAGTTCCAGCCTTGCCGCGTTCGAGGTCGCGGACAACAAACTCCTCCGTCATGACCACCTTTTTGCCTTCGGGACTGGCGATGCAGCTGCCGTCCTTATAGAGGACGATGGAATAGAAGTCGTTGTCACTGCCGAAGAGATGGCTGTTCAGCAGTTCGTTGTTCTTGATACCACTATCTATGCGCTGCAACTCCTTGGCTAACCATTCGAACGTCATGTCGGCACCACAGACACATGCCAGACGCCCGTTTTTGTCGAAGATGGGCTTGACGAAGGTAGCATAGTGGCCGCTGATGTTCGTGCCATCATAGTAGTAATAGGGTTCAGACCAGAAACTCTGGCTGGACTGCTTTGCACGGATATACCAAGGCGACTTGAAGTAGTTGTGGCGGGCAGAACCCACATCACGTACCTCAAAGGCATTGCTGTCGACATGGTGCACGTAGGGCTCGAACCACTTGCCCTTCTGTGGATAGTAGCCAGGTTCGAAGGCCGCAAAGTAACCACGTACCTCTGGGTTCAGGGCTGTCTTACTCTTCAGGGCGGCAATGACGGATTCCGGTGAGTCGAGGTGTTTTTCTACTTCGTCAAACTCATTCATGGCATTCATCTCCATACCATGAATGGTCTTGGCAAGTTTCTCTGATGCGATGTTCATGATGCCTGCATAG
>JAFSWU010000156.1 GCA_017444365.1 Prevotella sp. | reverse complement strand
GTCGAACTTCTCGCCTGTGATGTGCTCGTAGAGCTCGATGTAACGCTCGCTGACCGATTCGGCATACTCGTCGGTAATCTCAGGCATCACCTGTCCGGGTTCGTTCATGAAGTTGTGCTCGATGAGCCACTGGCGCACGAATTCCTTCGAGAGCTGACGCTGTGGTTCGCCTTTCGCTAACTTCTCCTCGTAGCCTTCGGCATAGAAGTAGCGGCTGCTGTCGGGGGTATGGATTTCGTCGATGAGGATGACCTTTCCATTACGTTTGCCGAACTCATACTTTGTGTCCACGAGGATGAGTCCGTGGCTGGATGCAATCTCCTGTCCGCGTGCGAAGATGCGGCGTGTGTAGTCTTCCATCACGGCATAGTCTTCTGCCGACACGATACCCTGGCGGATGATCTCCTCCTTGGAGATATTCATGTCGTGGCCCTCGTCAGCTTTCGTTGTTGGTGTGATGATGGGTTCGGGGAACCGCTCGTTCTCGCGCATGCCGTCGGGGAGCTTCACTCCGCAGAGTTCACGGCATCCCTTTTGGTACTCACGCCAGGCAGAGCCGGTGAGGATGCTGCGTATGATCATCTCTACACGGAAGCCCTCGCACTTCAGTCCTACGGTAACCATTGGGTCGGGGGTTGCCAGTTTCCAGTTGGGACAGATGTCGGCTGTCTGGTCGAGAAACTTCGCGGCAATCTGGTTGAGCACCTGACCCTTGAAGGGGATTCCCTTGGGCAGCACTACATCGAAGGCCGAAATACGGTCGGTTGCCACCATGACCATCAGGTCATCGTTGATGTTGTACACGTCGCGTACCTTTCCGTGGTACACACTCTTCTGACCCTCGAAGTGGAAGTTAGTCCTTGTTAATGCTTTCATTGTTTTATTTAACGATTTACTATTTGATAATTGTCTATTACTCCTTCATCCTTCGTTCTATCATAGTCATCGTATGCGTTGACGATGCGTGTGACGAGCTTGTGTCTGACGATGTCTTTCTGTCCGAGCTCCACGACTCCGATGCCATCGATGCCTGTCAGGATGCGCAATGCCTCCTTCAGACCGCTTAATTGGTGGTGGGGGAGGTCAATCTGTGTCATGTCGCCTGTGATGATCATTTTCGTATTCCACCCCATGCGGGTGAGAAACATGCGAATCTGCTGGGGGGTGGTGTTCTGCGCCTCGTCGAGGATGACAACGGCATCGCTGAGCGTGCGTCCACGCATGAAGGCAAGGGGCGCAATCTGAATGACGTGCTTCTCCATCATGTCTTGCAATCGTGCCTGAGGAATCATGTCCTCCAGCGCGTCGTAGAGCGGTTGCAGATAGGGGTCGATCTTGTCTTTCATGTCGCCCGGCAGGAAGCCGAGTTTCTCTCCAGCCTCTACAGCAGGGCGGGAGAGAATGATTTTCTTGGCTGTCTTCTCCTTAAGTGCTTTCACGGCAAGTGCGATGCTCAGATAGGTCTTACCAGTTCCGGCAGGGCCCACGGCGAATACCATGTCGTTTTTCTCGAAAGCGTCTATCAGTCGCTGCTGGTTCTCAGAGCGGCTCTTGATGGGACGACCCGAGATGCTGTAGCACACTACGCCTTTGACGGCATCGGCCTTTGTCTGCTGACCTTTGATAATGTCGAGGATGTCCTCTTCGCTGATGGTGTTGTATTTTACAATGTGGCGGAGCATCTTACCGACATTCTCCTCCAAGCGTGCCATCTCTTCTTCGTCGCCCAGCACGCGCAACACGTTGTCACGTGCCACGATGCGTAGCTTGGGGTAGAGCGACTTCACCATTTGGAGATGGCTATTGCCAACTCCGTAGAATACTACAGGGTCGATATCCTCAAGTACAATATGCTTCTCAATCAATGTTTCTTACCTTAATTTGATATTATTGGTGCAAAATTACGAATAAGTGAGTACAATACAAAACAAATCACCTTTTTTTTGCCAAATGAAAAGGAGTTCTTTCTCCGCTTGCCATCAAGCATTGGGAAAAAGAACTCCTCGAAAATATGATAACTGTTATTTTTATTCGCTCACTTCAACAGCGAAGTACTGACGCTTGCCTGTTGGCCACACACCCGTGATGAAGAGTACTGGATTCTTGCTGGTGGAAGCTTCCTTCACCGCCTTCTGCAGGTCTTCGAGCTTCTTCATCGGCTCGTCGTTCACTTGCAGGATGATGAATCCCTTCGACACGCCGGCTTCTTTCAGGGCTCCGGCATTCACCTTCAGCACTTCAAGGCCGTAGTTGATGTTCAGTTCTTTCTTCTGGCTCTCGCTGACCTCACGGAAGTTTCCACCGAGAACATCCAGGTCGGCTTGTTTCAGCACCTTGGTGTTGCCCTGTGCGTTCTTCAGGGTGACGGTCTCGGTCTTTTCTTTCTTGTTATGGATATAGGTGATGGAGACCTTGTCGCCCGGGCGCTTGTTGTACATGATTTCCTGCATCTCGGCCATCTTCGACACCTTCTTGCCATCTACGGCAATGATGACGTCTCCCTTCTCAATACCGGCGGTAGCAGCTGCGCCGTCTTCGTCAACCTTGTCCACATAGATGCCCTCGTTGGTGCCCAGGTCAACTTCCTTGCCCTGTTCCTTCTGGTTGTCGATGTAGTTGTGAACATCGCCTCCCATGATGCCGAGGATGGCACGCTGCACGGTTCCATATTCCTTGATGTCGGCAACAACCTTGTTGACGATGGTTGTGGGAATGGCAAAGCCGTAGCCGATATTGCTGCCTGTGGGGGAGGTGAGCATGGCGTTGATGCCTACCAGTTCACCACGTGCGTTAACAAGGGCACCACCGGAGTTTCCTTGGTTGATGGCTGCATCGGTCTGGATGAACGACTCCACGCCGTTGGCACCCAGAGAACGTGCCTTGGCGGAAACGATGCCCGCTGTGACGGTGTTGTTCAGGCCGAGAGGATTACCCACCGCCAGCACCCACTCGCCAACCTTCAGCTCGTCGCTGTTGGCAATGGTAATAGCGGGCAGGCTCTTTCCGTCGATTTTAATCAGGGCGAGGTCTGTCGTTTTGTCAGTACCGATGATGCGTGCCGAGAACTCGCGATTGTCGTTGAGTGTGACGGTCAGCTCGTCGGCACCTTCCACGACGTGGTTGTTGGTAACGATGTAGCCGTCGGAAGAGATGATCACACCCGAACCAGTTGCGGTTTTCTTGGGAGTCTGAACGGAGCGTTTCTGTGTGCCGCCTCCAGGATTACCGAAGAATCCGAAGGGGTCGAAGAAATCGCCGAAGGGGTTGCTCTCTACCTCCACCATCTTGGTCTTGGAGTTCTGAACGTACTTGATGTGAACGACAGCTGGCAACGCCTTGTCGGCAGCGTAAGTCAAATCTACGAGTTGTCCTGATACCGGTGCTGCGTGGTCAGCAGCGTTTACCTTAATAAATGTGCCTGCCGAGAATGCTACTGCAACGACGCAAAGGGCGGCAAACAAATACTTAGAGTACTTTTTCATCTTTTTTATTCGTTAAATGGTTTTCTGTTCTGTTTGTTAATGAAATGTTAACGGCAGTTGCCTGCTCACTTCTTATGCTTGCAAATATAGGAGCAAAAATTGTAAATCTGTCAAAATGACGCGTTTCTTTATCCCATTTTAACACTCGAAATTAACATATTAACGGCTCTTAAAAAGAAGCCCCCGACTTTTCACATTCTTTGAAAGTCGGGGTTCTGTCTTGTTTTCGCACGCATTAACATGCTGTTAACATTTTTTCTTTTTCAGGTAGTGTGCAGCGGCGTAGTAGAGAATGGCTATTGCTACGAGTGCAAGGATGGTGTATGTGATGTAATGTCCATACACTCCGATTGTTTCCTCCAGCTTGTCTTCGGGAACAAAGGAGTGGAGATACCATCCCAGCGCAGCCAGGATGCAATTCCACACACCAGCTCCAAGTGTGGTGTAGAGCAGGAAGAGCCAATAGTTCATTTTCGAAAGTCCCGCAGGGATGGAAATCAGGTGGCGAATGCCTGGAATCAGTCGGCCTGTGATGGTTGCCACCATTCCGTGATTGTTGAAGTAGGCCTCGCTTTTCTCCACCTTTTGCTGGTTCAGCAGGCACATGCGACCCCACTTGCTGTTGGCGAACTTATAGATGATGGGGCGTCCCAAATAGTATCCTGCCAGATAGTTGATGGTGGCTCCGGCGTCTGCTCCCAGCGTGGAGAACAGGATGACCAGTACGATGTCGAGATTTCCTCCTGCTGCATGATAGGCCGCAGGCGACACGACCAGCTCCGACGGAACGGGAACGACGGTGCTCTCCAAGAGCATCAGAAAGAATATCGTAGGATAATCCAGTCGTCCTAACAAAGATGTAATCAAATTCATAAATCTCTTAACTCTAAACTAATAACTATGCACTATGCACTATGAACTATGAACAATTTCCTCCACCCACTTGATCAAGTCCTCGGCAGTCAGTTCTTTCTCGGCAATTTCGGACAGCACCGATGCCGCTTCCTTGGGATCTACTTCTACGGCTTTGACGGCGGCTTTGACGAAACGGAGCTCGTCGCCCAGTTCGTAGTGGCATAGAGCCAGATATGCGTAGCCGTCTTGCCACCCCATGTCAATGGCTTTCTGATAGAGCAGGGCGGCATCGTTCATCCGCTTCAGACTATACATACACGACCCCTGATACATGTATCCGGCAAAGTCGTTGGGACGCAGCTCTGTGTATCGGCGACAATACTCCAGCGACTTCTCGTAATTGCTCAGCGCATACAGGCCGTTAGCCTTGTTGAATATCGCCTCTGCATCGCTGGGGTCGATGGCAATGGCATACTCGCTGCTTTCAATGGAGTGCTGCAGGTCGTTTTGCGCAAATTGCGTTGCTGAGAGCAAGTTCCAGTAGGTGACGTTAAAGGGGTCGGCATTGATGAGGGTGTTGAATGTGTCGATGGCTTCTGCGTATTTCGATTTCCATAGCTGTAGTCTGCCTTTCAGTTCCTGATAGTCTTCGGAGTCATCCTCGTTGCTCATGAGAAACCACTTCTCAGCTTTCTCGGGCAGGTTGTAGTCAACAAAGATATAGGCTGCGTCGATGACGAAATCCTCTGCGTCCTCACCCTCCAGGGACTGGTATTTCTGATGGAGCAGCTCGTCGGCTTTCTCCACTTTCCCTTCTGAGAGCAGAATCTCTGCCATGAGATAGTCGTACTCCTGGTCGAGCTTGTCGTCGACATTCTCAATATAGAACCTTGCTCCGATGGTGTCGGCTTTCATCAGGCACATCCTGGCCCTGAGCAAACAGGGGCCCAATGCTCCCGGATGAAGTCGCAAGGCATAATCTGCCACTTGCAAAGCTGCATGGTCATTGCCGCAGGAATGGTAGTATTCGGCAATGTCCGTCAGTTCTGAGGCATCCATATAAATCTGCTCACCCGCACGAAGCGCATCCTCGTAGCGGGTAAGCAGGTCTTTGAATTCTGTTGTGTTGAAATATTTCTTCTGCATCAAACGGGGGTTACTTGTTCTTCTTTGACCAGGTGTCCTTCAGACCCACCGTCTTGTTGAACACAAGCAGGTTGCCGGAAGAGTCGGTGTCCATCATGAAGTATCCGATGCGTTGGAACTGGAGATAGGTCGTAGGAGCCAATGTTGCCACGAAGGGCTCTACGTAGCATTCCTTCAGGATTGTCAGCGAGTCGGGGTTGATGATCTGCTTCATCGCCGTCACGGCATCGCATTGCTGCTCCTCGCGAATGGCAGCCATATCGTCGCGCGGGTTCTCTACTTTCCACAGTCGGTCGTACAGGCGCACCTCAGCTTTCAGGGCATTGTCGCAGCTTACCCAGTGGAGCGTCTTTCCCTTAATCTTGCGGTCGGCTCCCGGCAGTCCGCTGCGAGAGTCGGGGTCGTAGGTGCAGTAGATGGTTGTAACGCGTCCTTCTGCGTCTTTGTCGCAAGGGTGTTCCTCGTTACATTTAATAATGTATGCGTTCTTTAATCTTACTTCCTTACCAGGAGCCAGACGCATGAACTTCTTCTCGGCAACTTCCATGAAGTCGTCGCGCTCAATCCACAGCTCCTTGCTGAATTCCACGGTGTGCGTGCCATCGGCTTCGTTCTCGGGGTTGTTGATGGCAGTAAGCTGTTCAACCTGCCCATCGGGATAGTTTGTGATAACCACTTTCACGGGGTCGAGCACGGCACTTACTCGAATGGCGCGGCTGTTGAGGTCTTCGCGCACAACGCTCTCCAACAGCGCCATATCGTTCAGCGCGTCCAGCTTGGTGTAGCCAATCTTCTCGATGAACTTCACGATGCTCTCAGGTGAGTAGCCGCGGCGACGGAAGCCGCAGATGGTCGGCATGCGGGGATCATCCCATCCGCTTACCAGGTGGGCGTTGACCAGCGCAAGCAGGTTACGCTTCGACATGAGCGTGTAGTTCAGGTTCAGCTTGTTGAACTCCGTCTGGCGTGGGCGGTTGTCCTCGATATTGTCGGTTTCTCCCTTCCATTCCTTCATCCAGGTCACGAACAGGTCGTAGAGGGGTCGGTGCTCCACGAACTCCAACGTGCAGAGCGAGTGGGTGACACCCTCCAGATAGTCGCTCTGTCCGTGGGTGAAGTCGTACATGGGGTATGCGTTCCATTTGGAGCCGGTCTTCACGTGGGGAATGTTCAGCACGCGATAGAGCAGGGGGTCGCGGAAGAGCATGTTGGGATGGGTCATATCGATTTTGGCACGTAGTACCATGGAGCCGGGTTCGCACTTGCCGCTATTCATGAACTCGAAGAGGCGCAGGTTCTCCTCTACGGGGCGGTCTCTGAAGGGGCTGTTGGTGCCAGGCGAAGTGGTTGTTCCCTTCTGCTGAGCTATTTGCTCTGCACTCTGCTCGTCAACATAGGCGCGTCCCTGTTGGATGAGCCACACGGCAAAGTCCCACAGGTCCTGGAAGTAGTCGCTGGCATAGTAGATGTTGGCCCACTCGAATCCGAGCCACTTGATGTCGTTCTCTATGCTCTCGATATATTCTGTATCTTCCTTTTGGGGGTTGGTGTCGTCGAAGCGCAGGTTGCAGATGCCGCCATACTTCTTGGCAATTCCGAAGTCTATGGCAATGGCTTTGGCGTGTCCGATGTGGAGATAGCCGTTGGGTTCTGGCGGGAATCGCGTCTGTATGCGTCCACCATTCTTGCCGGCTTCCAGGTCGTCTTTCACAATCTGCTCTACAAAGCTTATGCTCTTTTTCTCTTCCAGAGTTTTCTCTTCTTTCATGTCCATAATGTATCGAATCTAAATTTTGCCTGCAAATTTAGATAAAAAATCCGAAATATAAGAGAAAAAGGTGCTAAAATGTCGGTGAGCCTATTAGAAACTGACCTGTACGCGGAAGTTCACCAAGCGGCGGGTCAGGTAATTGGGCACCGCATATTGCTGGTTTGTGACATCTGTCACCCAATAATAGGAGTTCACGTTGCTGATGTCGAATAGGTTCAGGCAGTCGGCACCGACCCAAACTTCGCGGAGTTTGAATGAAGTGCGCGGAGCCTTGGAGCGATAGGCGAGATAGCTCATTCCGATGTCGGCACGCTTGTAGGCTGGTGCCCGGAAGGGTTGCCGGTTGAGTTCCTTGTGCGGAGCCGAGAAGGGGAGACCGTCGGCGTAGGCGAGCTTTAGCGACATGCGCCAACGGGTGGTGCCAGGGAAATAGTCGGTGAAGAATAGGTTGACGGCATATCGCTGGTCGGTGGGCAGCGGCATCGACTGTCCGTTTACCTTCATCCTGGTGTTCATGAGCGAGAAGGTTATCCACGAGTCGTAGCCGGGCACGAACTCTCCATAGAGCTTGAGGTCGAGTCCCAGGGCGTGTCCACTGGCTTCGTTGTCGCCGTAGTAGGTCACCTTGACGTTGCTGACGGTATAGGGCGTCAGTCGCGAGAGGAGTTTGTAGTAGGCTTCGGCGGTGAAGCGGAAGGGGCGTCCGAGGGATTTGAACTGATAGTCCATGCCGGCGATGAAGTGGATGGACCGCTGGCTCTTCACCTTCCTGTTGAGTGTGGCGTAGGTGACACCGTTGACCGATGCTGTGTCTCTGAGTTCCTTGAAGAACGGAGCCTGATAGTAGAGTCCAGTGGCGAGTCGGAATGTGAGATGCTGGTTGAACGAGGGAATGATGCCCAGCGATACGCGTGGCGAAAGGATAGTTTCTCGGTTGAAGTTCCAATGAGACATGCGCACGCCATAGTTCAGTGTGAACAGGGTGGGCTCCCAAGCAAGGGAGTCGGGGGTGTCGGCATCGCTTCCGCCCAGTGTGAACCTGTAGGTGTCTTGCGCATAGAACTCGGAGCGATTGGCGGCCAGTTCGTTGCGGGCTCGTAGCGAGTAGATCATGTTAAGGTCGTAGCCCGTGTGGGGAATGCTGTAGCCGGCAGAGTCGCGCATTTCGTACTCCACGCTGTTCTCTCTGATACGTTCTCTCTTGATGGTTAATCCTATCTCGCTCTGATGCTTACGTGTTTTGTTCTGCATCATGAGTTTAAGGCTCTTCACGTTGGCTTTCAGGAAGTTTCGTGTGTGTTCGAAGTAGGTTCCCACGCCGAGGTTTTCGGCTGACTCTGTGTCGTCGAGCCAGTACTGTCCTTGGATGTCGTAGGCTTCGCGTTCCTGTGTGTAGAATGCCGATGCCAGAAGTGCGATGCGTGTGTTCTTGGTCAGCTCGTGGCTGATGGAGATGTTGCCGAAATAGGTTCGGAACAGGTCTTTCTCCTTACCGTCGAAATACACGCGGAAGGACTTGACGTTCTCCATCGTTCCGAACTTTGTTTCGCGGTCTTGGGGTGTGAAGTCGTAGTGGTTGTCGGAGACGTTGCCGATGATGTCGATTCGCCAGCGCTTGATGGGCTCGTAGCTCAGGTAGGTCTGGAAGTCGAGGAACCGAGGCCGGTACTCGCCTGTGGTTTCCATCGAGCCCAGCATGTATTGGTTGGTTTTGTATCTCACGCTGTTGAGCCACGACAGTTTCCTGTTGGCAAACCCCACGTATGCTCCTGCTCCCAAGAGCGAGGCGTTGGCGGTAGCCTCCCAGTAGGTCTTCTTGCCTGCTTGAGGGGTAAGCCGCTTGTATTTGATGTCGAGTGTTGATGACATCTTGTCGCCATATTTCGTCTCGAAGCCGCCTGTGGAGAATGTCACTCGCTCCACCATATCGGGATTGATGACGGAGAGTCCCTCTTGCTGTCCGTTTCTGACGAGGAAGGGACGGAACACCTCCACATCATTAATATATACGCTGTTCTCATCGAAGGCACCGCCTCGCACGTTGTACTGCGAGGAGAGTTCGCTGTGGGTGGATACGCCCGCCTGCAGTTGCAGCATCTCCTCTACGGCATTGCCTGTGGTAGAAGGTAGCCGTTTCAGGTCTTCGGGCTTCAGCTCCTGCGACTGGCTTGTCTGTCTTCTCATCTCGCTCACATCAACTTCCGAGAGCAGGTTCTCGTCTTCAAACAAGATGACTTGCAGCGTCTGCTTGCCACGCGGGTTGCGCAGGAGTCGCGTCTTGGTCTTGTATCCCACCATTGAGAACGACACGATGACGGAGTCGGCACTCTGTAGCTGCATGGAGAACTCGCCTTTCATGGAAGTTATGGTAACCTTTCCCTGTTTCAGCACGCTGACGGTTGCCAGTTCTACGGGGTTCATCTGTTCGTCGGTAACACGTCCCTGGAGGGTAAAAGTCTGGGCTTTTGTCTGAAGGAGACAGACAAAAGTCAGTATGGAGATGAGAATATATTTCTGTTTCATGCTATGAAACAAACGTGGAAATTGACCGATTATTGTCTTTTTAACGCTTTTGTTTTGGAAGAATGGAATAGTTGTTCTACCTTTGCCGGCGATAATCCTGTTGAAACGATTCAAAATGAAGCGACTATTAATCATCGTTTTCGCTGCTTGTTGTCTGCCGCTCTCTGTGGATGCCCAGACAAACCAAGAGCTGAAAGACTCCGTTAGTTGGGCCATTGGCATGCTCGACACGTATCCCGACTCCTTGCCCCTGCGCATGAAGAAGGCCTCCTGGAACATGCTGCTGGGAGAATGGCAAAGGGCAAAGGATGAATACGACTTTGTCATCAGCCGCGACCCCCTGTTGGCTCCCGCCTTTTTCTATCGTGCCTATGCCAACGAGAAGCTTCGGCTTTCTGCGCTGGCCCGGCAGGATTACAACAGCTATCTGAAACTCATGCCCAACGATATGTATGCTCATCTGGGGCTTGTTGTTCTTAATCAGAAGGACAAGCGCTATGCCGAAGCATTTGATCAGGTGAACCGGCTCGTTCAGCAGTTTCCCGACTCGGCACTCGTCTATGCCACCCGAGGAAACCTGGAACTGGAGCAGGGGTTGAAGGAACTGGCCGAATATGATTATTCAAAGGCGATAGAAAAAGACCCTGCGGCAACCGACTATCTGTTGAGCCGTGTGGAGGTGAGGCTCCAACTGGGCAGAAAAAAAGAAGCACGTGAAGACCTCGACCGCTTAGTTCGGCTGGGTGTCTCACGTGCCAATCTCCAATATTACTTTATGCGTGCGAAATAGAGTAATGTTTTTTACAGTATCGTCTTCACCGCTTCGAGCATTCCCTTTTCCTGAATCAGGTCAAGGTCTTTCTTCACCAGTTCGGCAAGTCCTGCCACGCTGTGCAGGTCTTCGCCCCAGATGAACTCAGCCGAGAGGACACCGTCGGTAACCTTCTGCGTGTCGCCCGTTGCCCACAGTTCCTTAAGCAGCTCCATAATCTTCTGGTCGTCGTTGGGAACAATCTCCGTGCCGTCCTCGCGCTTGCCACCTTTGTAATAGGTGATAATCGCAGCAAGTCCGAACACGAGGCCCTGCGGCAGTGTTCCCTTGCGCTCTAAGTAAGTCTTCACGCCGGGCAGGTCGCGGGCCTGAAACTTCGGGAAGGAGTTGAGCATGATGCTAGTCACCTGATGATCTACGTAGGGGTTGTTGAATCGCTCCAATACGTCCGAGGCAAACTTCTGCAGCTCTTCCATCGGGAGGTTCAGGGTATCCATGAGTTCTTCGAACTGCACCTTGTGGATATACTTGCCCAGTACGGGGTGGTTGCAAGCATCGCGCACGATGTTCACGCCGCTGAGGAACGTCACGGGCGAGAGCACGGTATGCGGGCCGTTGAGCAGCGTCACCTTGCGCTCGTGATAGGGTTTCTCGCTCTCGGCAATCAGCACGTGCAGTCCGGCTTTCTCTGCGGGGAACTCCTCGCGCAACTCCTCACATGTCATGTTCTCGGCTTTCTCGATCACCCATAGGTGGAAAATCTCTGCCTGTACGACCAGGTTGTCCTTGTAGCCGATCTTCTGTTGGATGTCAGCAATCTCCTTGCGGGGGAAGCCGGGCACGATGCGGTCAACAAGTGTGGCGCAAACGTAGTTGTAGCGTGTAAACCACTCCTTGAACCCTTCGTAGTCGGCACCGAAGTCGTTCTTCCACAGCTCGATGTACTGGTAGATGCACTCCTTCAGATGATGTCCGTTGAGGAAGATGAGCTCGCAAGGCATGATGATGAGTCCCTTCTTCGGATCTCCGTCGAATGTCTTGTAGCGGCGGTAGAGCAGTTGAACCAGCTTGCCGGGATAGCTGCTGGCAGGAGCGTCGGTGAACTTGCAGGTGTTGTCGAAGGCGATGCCGGCTTCGGTGGTGTTGGAGATGACGAATCGAATTTCCGGCTGTTCAGCCAGTGCCATGAACGCGTTGTTCTGTGTGTAGGGATTCAGGGCGCGGCTGATCACGTCGATGCGCTCCAGCGTGTTCACGGGTTTTCCGTTCTGTCTGCCTTGCAGGTTGACATGATACAGGCAGTCCTGTCCGTTGAGCCAGTCGGCCATTCCGCGCTCAATGGGTTGCACCACAACCACAGAGCCGTTGAAATTAGTCTTCTGATCCATGTTCCACACAATCCAGTCAACAAAGGCGCGGAGGAAGTTTCCTTCTCCGAACTGGATGATCTTCTCGGGCATCACACTCTTCGGTGCCGTCAGCTTGTTCAGCGATTTCAATTGTTCCATATTCTATGCTTTGATTGTTTTCCGACTGCAAAATTACGAAATATCGTCCATCTGCACTCCTCTTTTTACGTTATTTAAACGTAAACCTTTGCGCTTCGGCGTAGGAAGCCGAGGTCGGGGGCAACCCTTCACGCGATGCCGAAGGGAAAATCTCATCTGTGCATGTGCGATTGTGCATCCTTCTATATATAATGAAGGATGCACGAACGCACAGCTCGATATATAAGTCAAAGCAGTGCTTCAAGGTGCTCAAAGCAGTGCTTTTAGGAGGTCAAAGCAGTGCTTCAAGGTGCTCAAAGCAGTGCTTCTGCAACCGACTATTCTCTATTAATGATTATCATTGTGCATTCAGTATAATACATTATTCATTATTCATGAGCCAGTCGTCGATGAGCATGCGGGCAATGCTGAGTTTCTCGGGTATCTGGGGCAGGTGGTCGCGGTCGAACCATCCTCCGCGCGAGAGCTCGCTCTGCTGCAGATGGATGTCGCCCTGCACGTAGTCGGCTTTGAAGCCCACCATGAGGCCGCAGGGGTAGGGCCAGGGCTGAGAGGCGAAGTAGCGGATGTTGGTGATGGTGATGCCCGTCTCCTCCATCACTTCGCGTTCCACTGCCTGCTCCAGGGTCTCTCCCGTTTCCACGAATCCTGCCACGAGGCCGTAGAAGTCGCTTCGGAAGTTTCGGGCTCGCACCAAGAGCACCTCATCTCCACGACGGACAAGTACGATGACGGCGGTGGCGAGTTGTGGCCACACCTCTTTGCCGCATTGTGTGCATCGCTTGGAAATCTCCGTGTGCATCTTCATGGGAGCTCCGCATACACCGCAGAACTTAGTATTGAAATCCCAGTAGAGAATCTCCTGACACTTGCCGGCTTTCAGGTATTGTTCGTGCGGGAGCTTGTAGTAGCTCTTGCGAAGTCCACACATCTCGTAGCGGCTGCCGGACAGCAGGGGCGGCGTGTTCACGAGTACGGCGTTCACGGTAGCCCCTCCCTCGTCGTCGGGCAGCACTTTTCTGACAGCTTCCCAGGGTTCCAGGTGGATGGGGGGCTCTTCTCCCTTGGGTATGATGTAGTTCCCCTCGGGTGTACGTTCTATGAGCAGTTCTGTCTTGCAGAAGATATACCAGTGTTTCATTGTGCTGTTATTCCTTATATAATAGTTTGCGGTCTTTTGCTGCAGCGGGTTTCACCCAGGCTTCAGGAACGAACCGCCAGTTGTTGTTGGCCTGCGGGACAACCGTTCCCTCCTTTTCTATTTCCTGCATCAGGTGGTAGCGCTGGTCGCGCTCGCTTCGCCACACGATGCGGCTCGACAGGGAGTCGCGAGGAATGCCGGCACCCCGCGTGAGCAATTCGCCGCCGCCGTTGCCGCGATAGCTGTTCACGGCCACATGATACCAGCGGTTCTCGTCGAAGGGTCTGCCATCGGACATCTGAAGGATGCGCACTTTCTCGCCGTCGGGCTTAGTTACATTCACTTCGTAGTCGATGCCTGCCGCGGAGTCAAAGTTGAAAGAGAGGTTCTTGAACCCCATGCGCTGCTGGTCGCCAACGGTCTTCTCGCTAAGCAGCAGCAGGTGGTCGTCGGCAGAGCGCATAGTGTTCACCCACAGGTCGTAGCTCATCTCTAAGTGCTTCCTGATCTCCTGGCCAGTCATGCGCATCACATACAGCTGGTTCTCATATTTATAAAGGTTGAACATGTCGCCCACGCAGACGGGGCCCTTCTTGATGGTGGCATCGAAGGAGAGCGGGGCGTTGAAGGCTACGTCGGCTCCGGTGATTTGAAGCTGCATGTTCAGGATAAAGTCGTTGAAGGCAGAAGAGTCGAAGAAACAGTCGCGTGTGTGAATGGTTTCGGAGAAGGTGCCAATCTGTTTGTTGACAAAGGTGTTGACCTTTGCTATCTGTGGGGCGAAGTGGGTCATGAAATCTTCGTCGATGGGTTCTGCGCAGACATCCGTCAAAGAGCCCGTAGCCTTTCTACTGACAACCTTGTCGTCCTTGAGTGTCAGCTCGATGGTGGCTTCGGCCACCGTCAGGGCGTTGTTGGCTGGATCGAGACAAAGCACGTCTTTCCCCATGCGGTTCCTGACCAAGCTACTATGGCGGGTGTGGTCATGTCCGAAGAAGATGATGTCGAAGCCCGGCACATCGTATGCCACTTTCAGCGAGGCATCCTCCTCGTATTCATCCGTGGTGATGCCGCCTTCCTTTCCGCTATGGAACAGGCCGACGACCACATCGGGTTTCTCGTGCTCCTGTACATACGCCATGCATTCGCGTGCAGAGGCAACCATATTGTCGAAGCGAAGTCCGCTCCACAGGTCGGTTGTGAGCCAGTTGGAGATGGCGGGAGTCAGCATGCCGATAACGGCAATCTTCACCCCCTCGCGCTGCAACATGAGATAGGGTTGCAGATAGCAGCGGCCCGTTCTTGCATCCATCACGTTGGCACCCAGCATGGGGCACGCCACCTCCTTCACCCACTTGTCATAGACGGCATGTCCCGTCTCCACGTCGTGGTTGCCGATGGTGGCCGCGTCATAACGCAGGTAGTTCACCACCTGTGCCGCAATGTTCGCCTCTGCTGTATCCACGTAGTTGTAATAGTAGCAGGTGGGCTGTCCCTGCAAGATGTCGCCATTCTCGAGCAAGATGACATTCGAGCCATACTGTCCGCGCAGCCTGTTTACATACGAGCTCACACGGGCCATCGACCCCTGCTTCTGCTCGCGGGTGATGAAGTCGTAGGGGAAAAAGCATCCGTGGACATCACTCGTCTCTACGAACCTCAACGTTACTATACGTTCCTTTGCCATAGCTAAATTCATGTTGCATACCATTAACAACAAACAAATTATTTTTCTCATGATATGGATTTTAAAAGATGTGACTATTGTTTTTTTCTCAGCAAAAATAAAAATAATTATGAATTATGAATGATAAATGATGAATTATTTGTACCTTTGTAACACATTTTATGGTATATTGATAAATGAAAATAGGAGACCAAGTCAGATTTTTAAGTGAAAAGGGTGGGGGACGTGTAACCGGTTTTAACAAGGGTGGCATCGTGCTGGTGGAAGACGAGGACGGCTTCGAGATACCGATGGCACAAACCGATGTGGTCATCGTAGGAGAAGAAAGCTACGATACTGGCCGCATGGTGCAACCCCAGATGCAGGCAAGCACCAAGAGCACCACGAAAAAGACGACTGAACCGACAGAAGAAAAGAAGCCGCAGCCGCCATCGGCACCGGCTGTTGCAGAGGAACGCAAGGGTGGAAACCTGCTCTCCGTCTATATCGCCTACGTGCCCTTAGACGAGAAGAATATCTCGCAATGCCAGTTTGAGTCCTATCTGGTCAACGACAGCAACTACTACCTGATGTACACCCTGCTGATGTCGGAAAACAACAGCTGGACCTTGTTGCACCAAGGCGAGATAGAACCCAACACCAAAGAGTTTATACGAGAGGTGGGGCGCGACGAAATCAACGCCCTGTCGAGAATCGAGGTGCAGCTGCTGGCCTACAAGAAGAACAAGCCCTTCCTCTTGAAGTCGCCCATAGAAACCCAGCTGAGAATAGACCCCGTGAAGTTCTTCAAACTGCACACCTTCAAGGAGAACGACTTCTTTGAGCAGGCAGCACTGTTGTACAGCATCGTTGAGAACGACAAGGTGACACGTCCTGTCGTCATCGACGCGAAGCAAATTCAGGAAAGCCTTGCGGGGGGCAAGCCGAAGGAGGATGCTGCAAAACCGAACCCCGTGATACAGAAGCGAAAGGGCGACGAGGATGTCGTGGTCGTTGACCTGCATGCCGACCAGCTTCTCGACACCACCGAGGGAATGTCCTCGTCCGACATCCTGTCCTACCAGTTAGAGGTGTTCCGCAGAACGCTTGCCCAATACAAACACAAACCGGGACAACGCATCATCTTCATTCACGGAAAAGGCGAGGGTGTATTGCGCCATGCACTCATCAATGACTTGAACTACCGCTATAAGAAATACACGTATCAAGATGCTTCGTTTCAGGAATACCAATACGGAGCGACGCAGGTAACTATCAAATAAGTATAGGAGGAATCATGACATGAAACAAGGATTTATAAAAGTTGCTGCAGCAGTGCCAACCGTGAAAGTCGGCGACTGCCAGTATAACCTGAACCAAATAGAGAACCTCATTGCGCTGGCAGAGGGAAAAGGGGTGGAGATCATCGTGTTCCCCGAATTATGCATCACAGGCTACACGTGCCAGGACTTGTTCCGTCAAAACTTGCTGATTGACGTAGCCGAGCAATGCGTCATCCGCCTGCTCGACTTCACCCGCCAGCTGGACATCATCTCCATCGTGGGACTACCTGTCGTTGTGGGCGACCTGCTGCTCAACTGCGCCGTGGTTATACAGAAGGGACAGCTCCTCGGCATCGTTCCCAAGACATACCTGCCCAACTACAGCGAGTTCTACGAGAAACGCTGGTTTGCCTCAGCGCAGGACCTGCGCCCCACACCCATACGCTTTGCCGGCAACTCGCTGACCATCACACCTGCGCCACAACTCTTCAGAACCTGCGACGGAGTGGTCTTCGGCATTGAGATATGCGAAGACGTGTGGGCACCCATTCCGCCAAGCAACAATCTGTCGATAGCTGGAGCCGACATCGTGTTCAACCTCTCGGCAAGCGACGAGCTCATCGGCAAGCACGACTACCTGAAGTCGCTGCTCTCCCAGCAAAGCGCACGAACCATCACTGGCTACGTCTATGCCAGCAGCGGATTCGGCGAAAGCACACAGGATGTGGTGTATGGCGGCAACGCCTTCATCTATGAGAACGGAAAACTGCTGGCAGAAGGTAAGCGGTTCAGCATGGAGTCGCAAATGATACTGACCCAGCTCGATGTGGAGATGCTACGTTCGGAACGCCGGTGCAACTCCACATACGTCAATGCCCAGCGCGACCTGAAGACAAGCCTATCGACCAACCCCTTCCTGGGAGGAGAAAGCACGCAGCTCCCCATCATCAACTGCCGCTCGATTGAACCCAGAGATTTCGTACTGGAACGAGGCTTCGACCCGCTGCCTTTCGTGCCGCGACCCGAAGAACTGGCCGCCAAGTGCAACGACGTGTTCAACATCCAGCAGATGGGACTCGCCAAGCGACTCACCCACACAGGGGCGAAAAACGTAGTTGTAGGCATCAGCGGAGGACTCGACTCCACACTGGCTCTGCTCGTCTGTGTGGGAGCTTTCGATAAGCTCAATTTGGAAAGGCGCGGCATCGTGGGCGTGACAATGCCAGGCTTCGGAACAACCGACCGCACCTACAACAACGCCCTGCAACTGATGAAGGGGTTGGGTGTCACCATCCGTGAGATTCCAATCCGTGAGAGCGTAATCCAACACTTTAAGGATATTAACCACAGTATTGATAATCACGACATTACATACGAGAATTCGCAGGCAAGGGAGCGTACACAGATACTCATGGACGTCAGCAATCAGGTGGGAGGATTCGTCGTGGGAACAGGCGACCTCTCGGAGCTGGCTTTGGGGTGGGCTACCTACAACGGCGACCACATGTCGATGTATGGAGTGAATGCCAGTGTTCCCAAGACGCTGATACGCCACCTGGTGCGATACATCGCAGGCAACTACTCGGAAGAGGGAAACGTCAGGAGCATACTGCTCGATATTGTCGATACACCCATCAGCCCCGAACTGATTCCGGCCAACGAGCAGGGAGAGATTCAGCAGAAGACAGAGGACATCGTAGGCCCCTACGAACTACACGACTTCTTCCTCTACTATTTCCTGCGCTACGGCTTCTCGCCGGCTAAGATTTTCTTGCTCGCACAGAAAGCATTCCAGTCGCCCGACGCGGCAAGAAGAAATGTGTCCACATACAACGACGAAACAATACAGCATTGGCTGCAGGTCTTCATTCGCCGCTTCTTCTCGCAGCAGTTCAAGCGCTCATGTCTGCCCGACGGACCCAAAGTAGGGTCAGTAAGCCTTTCGCCAAGAGGCGACTGGCGCATGCCGAGCGACGCGTCCTCGAATATCTGGCTTACTTCATTAGGTTGTTGAAGAAATCGTCGAGATCCTTGTCAAGTCCTTCCATCAAATCACCGCCAAGGATGACAAGATCGTCGTCAACCAAATAAAGTTCGGCAATGTTCTCCTTGTCGTCGTTCTCAAGAACAAAGCTATAAGGCTTCATAATCCCCATCTTATCTACAGCCTCCTGCATGTTGCGCAACTCTGTACGCAGGATGGGGATTATCTTCTCGTAGAAGTCTTCATCTGTGTTGTTGATCCACTCCTCAATCACACAACGGTTTATCTCCGTCTCGTCATCGTCAAAGGCCAACAACTCTCCACTTTCCTGAATAGCACGAAGATGAATGTCGGTTACAACAGAAGTGTCATCATCATGAGGAAACTTGAGCGCAATCTTGTTGATGGCGCGCTGAATCTGCTGGGTGGTTTGTTCAGATGTGTTCATATTTGCTTGGAAAACTATGCCGTTAATGTTCTTATTTTGGTGCAAATATACTTCAAAATAAGGTAAAGACCAAAATAATGGACGATTTTTTAACAATATATTTCGCTGTTCAAAGAAAATGTTGTATCTTTGCGATGTTTAACTAAAGCGAAATAGTTTATTCATTCAAATTATAAAACCTACAAAACATGAAACAAACAATTCTTGTAACAGGTGGTACAGGCTTCATCGGCTCCCACACTACAGTTGAGTTGCAGCAGGCTGGCTACAACGTCGTTATTGTTGACAATCTCTCCAACTCAAAGATTGAAGTTCTTGACGGTATTGAGAAGATTACGGGAATACGTCCTGCATTCGAACAGGTTGACCTGCGCGATTTCGACGCAACAGAAGCAGTCTTCAAGAAATATCCTGAAATAGAGGGTATCATCCACTTTGCTGCATCGAAGGCCGTAGGCGAAAGTGTGGAGAAACCTCTGCTCTACTATCGCAACAACCTCGTGTCGCTCATCAACCTGCTGGAGCTGATGCCCAAGTACAACGTGAAAGGAATCATTTTCTCATCAAGCTGCACCGTCTATGGACAGCCCACGAAGGAGAATCTCCCTGTTACAGAAGAGGCTCCTATTCAGAAGGCACTCTCACCCTACGGAAACACGAAGCAGATTAACGAGGAAATCATTCAGGACTACATTCACTCCGGTGCTCCCATCAAGTCGGTCATCCTGCGCTACTTCAATCCCATCGGCGCACACCCGACGGCATTCATCGGTGAGTTGCCTATTGGTGTGCCTATGAACTTGATTCCTTTTGTTACACAGACCGCTATCGGCGTTCGCAAGCAGCTGAAGATTTTCGGCAACGACTACAATACACCCGACGGCACCTGCATCCGCGACTACATCTATGTAGTTGACCTGGCTAAGGCCCACGTGAAGGCTATGACCCGTGTGCTGGAAGGCGATGGAGACGCTGTGGAAATCTTCAACATCGGCACAGGCCGCGGTCTTTCTACGCTGGAGGTTGTCGAAGGCTTTGAGAAAGCTACTGGCGTGAAGGTGAACTGGGAATATGCACCCCGTCGCGAAGGCGATATCGAGAAGGTTTGGGGCAATGTCGATAAGGCCAACAAAGTGCTCGGCTGGAAGGCTGACACACCCGTAGAAGACGTGCTCGCTTCGGCTTGGAAATGGCAAGAGAAGCTCCGCGAAGACGGAATCATGTAAGTACAGATGAAATAATTCATGCCAAAAGCATTGAGTTTCAAAAATTATTTGTACCTTTGCACCCGCTATTACGAGATAGTAGCATAAAATTCATTTCTAAATAAAAAATTACATTCAACAATGGCAACAAAAATTAGATTGCAGCGCGGTGGTCGCAAGGGATACGCAGTGTACCGCATTGTAGCCGCTGACGCAAGAGCACCACGTGATGG
>JAFSWU010000155.1 GCA_017444365.1 Prevotella sp. | reverse complement strand
ACCTCTCGCGCGTGACAGGCATCGACGACGGCAACGAGGAGACCACCTTGGACTTCGGCATCAAGAAGGGTATGAACAAGGGTACGATGACCAACGTGGATCTGTCGGTTGGCACCAAGGACCGTTATGCCGAGCGACTCATGGGTGCATACATGAAAGACAATGTACGCGTGATGGCCTTCGCCAATGCCAACAATGTGGGCAACATGGGATTCGGCGGCGGACGAGGCGGCAACTTCGGACGTGGACAAAACGGACTGAACACCCACAAGATGATGGGTGTGAACTTCAACTATGAGGACAAGGGACTCCTGAAGATGAACGGAAGCGTGCGCTGGAACCACAACAACAGCGATGCACGCTCGAAAACCTCGGCCGAGAACTTCGTATCGAAGACGGGAGCCTTCAGCAACAGCCTCAACCAGAACTATTCACGCTCCAACTCCTGGAACGCACAGATGCGACTGGAATGGACTCCCGACACCATGACCAACATCATGTTCCGCCCCTCGTGGAGCTACACCACCAACGACGGGCTCAACCGCTCCAGCTCGGCATCCTACAACGTTGACCCCTATCTCTACGTCGTTGACCCACTGGCAGCCATCTCGTTAGCACAGCTCGACCAAGACTCGCTGGTGGTCAACTCGCGCAGCAACGCCTCCATCAGCTACAGCGACTCGAAACGTGTGGGCGGTATGCTGCAACTGAACCGCAAGCTCAACAGCATGGGGCGCAACGTCACCCTGCGTGCCGATGCCAGCATGACCAAGGGCGACTCCAAGAGTCTCTCCACCAGCAACGTCACCCTCTATCAGGTTCCATCGCGCAAAGACCCCACACAAGACTCCACATACTACACCAACCGCTACAACCTCACCCCCACACGCAACCACAGCTACTCGCTGCAGGCAACCTACAGCGAACCGCTCTGGAAGGCCACATACCTGCAGTTCAGCTATAAGTTCACCTACTCGTACTCTAAGAGCGACCGCTCCACCTACGACTTCTCCGAGCTGGGCTACGACTTCTCCCAAGGCATCACGCCCCTCTACCGCACGTGGGACAACTATCTGACGCGCCTGCCGAGCCCCTTCGAGACCTACAGGAACGACATGCTGAGCCGATTCTCGGAGTACCAGAACTACACACACAACATCGAGATGATGTTCCGCATGGTACGCGATAATTACAACTTCAACGCCGGCGTGCTCATACAGCCGCAGAAGTCCCACTTCCGACAAGACTATCAGGGGCACAAGGCCGACACCGTGCGCACCGTCACCAACATCACCCCAACACTGAACTTCCGCTACCGCTTCTCGAAGGTCAGCCAACTGCGCATCAACTACCGAGGCTCCACCTCGCAGCCCTCGATGACACAACTGCTCGACATCACCGACGACAGCGACCCGCTCAACATCTCAAAGGGTAACCCGGGACTGAAACCGTCGTTCACCAACAACCTCAGCCTGTTCTACAACAACTACATACAAAGTCATCAGCGCTTCGTGATGGCCAACCTGCGCTTCTCGACAACCCGCAACAGCATCTCGAACATGGTGACCTACAACGACTCAACCGGCGGACGCACCACACGGCCCGAGAACATCAACGGCAACTGGAACATCGCCTCAACCTTCGTCTTCAACACCTCCATCGACACAACGGGTGTGTGGAACGTCAACACCTCCACCGACTACAGCTTCGCCAACAGCGTAGCCTACGTCAGCGTTGACCGCAACTCGTCGTCGCAGAAGAACTACACCAAGACCCATACCATCAGCGAGCGACTGGCCACAAGCCTCAGACCGCAATGGGGCGACTGGAGCACAGAGTTCGAACTCGACGGCTCGCTCACCTACACCCACTCGCGCAACCATCTGCAAAGCCAGAGCAATCTCGACACATGGCGATTCGCCTATGGTGGTTCTATCAACATCACGGCACCCTGGGGAACCAGCCTCTCCACCGACATGCACATGAACAGTCGCCGCGGATTCAACGACAAGTCGATGAACACCAACGAGCTCATCTGGAACGCACAGATCGGGCAGGGATTCCTCAAAGGGAAGGCTCTCACCTTCACCCTGCAGTTCTACGACATACTGCACCGACAGAGCAACTTCAGCCGCAGCATCAACGCCATACAGCGCAGCGACACCGAATACAACTCCATCAACTCCTATGCCATGCTGCACGTCGTCTATCGCCTGAATCTCTTCGGAGGCAAGGCAGCACGACAGAACATGGGAGGCCCCGGCGGTGAAGGTCCGCGCGGCAACCGTCCCGGCAACGATGGCGGCGGCTTTGGAGGCGGCAGACCTGGCGGTGGCTTCGGAGGTGGCCGCCCCGGCAACTTCATGTAATTCTAAAGAAGTTTGGGCTTCCTTTCTTGGCGCGTCAACGAAAAAGTTGTATCTTTGCACTCCGAAAAAAAGGAGAAAAAATGATTGTTTGCATAGCAGAGAAACCCAGTGTGGCACGCGACATTGCCCGCATCATCGGAGCGAACAGCTCACACGACGGCTACATGGAGGGCAACGGATACCAAGTGACATGGACTTTCGGACACCTGTGTACGCTGAAAGAACCCAACGACTACACCGACGCATGGAAGCGGTGGAGCCTCTCGTCGCTGCCCATGATTCCACCTCGGTTCGGCATCAAGCTCATCGACGAACAGAGCATCAAAAAACAGTTTGCCGTCATCGAGCGCCTCATGCAGGCTGCCGATGGCATCATCAACTGTGGTGACGCCGGACAAGAGGGTGAACTCATCCAGAGATGGGTGATGCAAAAGGCGGGAGCCACCTGCCCGGTAAAACGGCTCTGGATTTCCTCAATGACCGACGAGGCCATTCGGGAAGGATTCCAAACACTGAAAGACCAAAGCCAATACCAGCCGCTCTACCTCGCCGGACTCTCACGCGCCATCGGCGACTGGATTCTCGGCATGAACGCCACCCGCCTCTATACGCTGAAGTATGGACACAACAAGCAGGTGCTCTCCATCGGACGAGTGCAAACCCCCACGCTGGCACTCATCGTCAACCGCCAGAAAGAAATAGACAACTTCAAGCCCGAACCCTATTGGGTACTCGCCACCGTCTATCGCGACACCACCTTCACCGTCACAAAAGGCAGGTTCATCAGCAAAGAGGAGGGAGAGAATGCCTTCAAGACCATCGAGGGCAAGCCCTTCACCGTGACAAAGGTGGAGAAGAAAGAAGGTAAGGAACAACCGCCACAGCTCTTCGACCTTACCTCCCTACAGGTGGAATGCAACCGCAAGTTCGGCTATTCGGCCGAAATGACCCTTAACCTCGTACAAAGTCTGTACGAAAAGAAAATCACCACCTACCCCCGTGTTGACACGCAATATCTCTCGGACGACATCTATCCGAAGTGCCCAGGCATCATGAACGGTCTCTACCAGACAACGTTCAGCGGGCAGGCACCCTATGCCGAACTGGTCAAACCGCTCGGTGGAAAAGCCCTGAAGAAGTCGAAGAGAGTCTTCGACACATCGAAAGTGACCGACCACCACGCCATCATCCCCACTGGAGTTGTTCCACGCGGGCTCTCCGATGCAGAGCGGCACGTCTTCGACCTCGTCGCCCGCCGATTCATCGCCGTCTTTTATCCCGATTGCAAGTTCTCCACCACCACCGTGCTTGGAGAAGTGCGCAATGAACAGGAGGGGGACACGGTTGAGTTCAAGGTCAGCGGAAAGGAAATTCTTGAACCTGGCTGGCGGGTTGTCAACCAGAAAACAAAAGAGAAAGAGACAGAGGAGAACGACAAGAAAGAGGATGCGGAGGAACGCACGCTGCCCACCTTCACCAAGGGAGAAAGCGGACCTCACACGCCCACCCTCACCGAAAAGCAAACCACCCCGCCGCCCTACTACACTGAGGCCACATTGCTGCGTGCCATGGAAACGGCAGGAAAGTTTGTCGAAGACGATGAACTGCGTGCCGCGCTGAAAGAAAACGGCATCGGCCGTCCGTCGTCTCGTGCCGGCATCATCGAGACCCTCTTCAAGCGCCACTACATCCGCCGCGAGCGCAAACGCCTTGTGGCAACACCCACAGGCATCCAGCTCATCGACATCATCAAGGAGGAACTGCTGAAAAGCTGCGAGCTCACAGGCATCTGGGAGAAGAAACTGCGAGACATCGAACATCAGAAATACGATGCCGGGCAATTTGTCGAAGAACTGAAACAGCAGATTACACAAATCGTCAACGATGTCCTGCGCGACAACACTCCCCGACAAATCATCATCACTGAAGAACCCCCGAAGGCAGCCAAGCCGAAAAGAACAAGCAGTAAGAAAACGGCTATCAAGGTAGGAGCCCCCTGCCCGCTCTGCGGCAAAGGCACCATCATACAAGGGCGCACCGCCTACGGCTGCTCCCGCTGGAACGACCCGGAAGCTCCCTGCTCATGGCGGCAACCGCTCTGACTCCAATATATACACAGCAACGCAATAAAACGAAGAGCTTTGCGTTTTATATTCAGATGAAAAGAAGCATATACCTATTTTATATATGGGTCGTGGCCGGTATAGCCATGACCTTTGTGGCATGTGGCATCGACAGGAACCTGAAGAAAGGCGAGAAGTACCTGACAGTAGGCGAATACTACGATGCTGCAACGGAGTTCAAGCGTGCCTACCAGAAAACACCTCCAAAAGAACGTGACAAGCGAGGACAGCGGGCACTGAAGATGGCTTACTGCTACGAACAGATCAACCAGACACAGGCTGCAGTCGCTGCCTATCGCAACGGCATCAGATACAATCAAGCCAGCACGGAAGACCGCCTGCACTATGCACGCCTGCTCCTGAAAAACGGAGAATACAAGGCTGCTGCCACCGAGTTTCAGGGTGTCATCGACAGTCTTGATGCCGGTGTCTTGGGCATCAAGGAGCAAGGGGCAGGCATCAAGAAGCAAGAGGCAAGAAGCAAGAGACAAGAGGCAAGAAGCAAGAGACAAGAGGCAAGAAGCAAGAGACAAGAGGCAAGAAGCAAGAAGCAGGAGGCAAGAAGCAAGAAGCAGGTGGCAAAAGGCAAGGAACAGGTAAGCCCGAAGAAAGCCATCAGACTTCAGAAACAAGAGGAAGCTCGTGCCAAACGAGAGGAAGCCCGACAGAAACGAGAGGAAGCCCGAGAAAAGAGAAAAGAGGAAAAAGAAAGGCTGAAAGCCGAAAGGGAAAAGAGAAAAGAGGAGGCCAAGCTCAAGCGGGATTCGGTGAAAGCCGAGAAACTGGCGGAAAAGCTCAAAAAGCAGGAGACGAAAATAGAGAAACCTGCCAAGGGGCTGAAGAAGCTCTGGCAGAAAATCTTCAAACCGAAGAAGTTGGCCGACAAAGAGGCAGGCATACAAGGAGACAAGTCGAAGACACTGGCCGCCAAGATTGATGTCAACAAGAACCTGATACGGAAGGGCATGTCACCCGAGACGATGTATGAGCTGGCCAAGAACGGGCTGGCCTCTGCACAACAGGCACCGCAATGGAAGAAGGAGGGCTCCCGCTATACGGTGAAGCGCATGGACATCTTCAACTCCCGCCGCGCTGACTACTCACCCATGCTGTGGGGCGACAACTCCGAGCGTTTCTATTTCACTTCCACCCGCAACGAGGCACAGGGCGACGAGTTGAGCGGAATCACAGGAACAAAGGCCGGCGATATCTTCTTCTCGGAGAAAGACGACAAGGGGAAATGGAGCCGTCCGGAAGTGGTGAGTGGAGGCCTGAACACCGACTACGACGAGGGGGCATGCTCGTTCTCTCCCGATGGCAGGGAAATGTATCTCACCCAATGCAAGACCGACCCTTCATACCCCCGATATGCAGAAATTGTGAAATCAACACGTTCTGACGCATCATGGGGCAAGGCCAATAGCGTCAATATTACAGCCGACACGCTGTCCAGCTATGCCCACCCCGCTATCTCACCCGACGGTCAATGGCTTTACTTCTGCTCCGATATGCCAGGAGGGAAAGGCGGACTCGACATCTGGCGCATCCGACTGACTTCTGCCGGACTGGGAGGCGTTGAGAACTTGGGAGCACCCATCAACACCTCTGGCGACGAGATGTTCCCCACATTCCGTCCCAACGGCGACCTATACTTCTCGTCCGACGGACACCCGGGCATGGGAGGTCTCGACATCTTCATCGCCAAGGTTGACCCCAAAACACGCCGCTACGTACTGGAGCATCCCGGCTATCCCCTCAACTCACAGGGCGATGACTTCGGCATGACTTTCGAAGGGCCGCACAACCGCGGATACTTCTCTTCGAACCGTGGCGACGGACGAGGCTGGGACCATATCTACAGTTTTGAGAATCCGGAGATTGTACAAACCGTCAAGGGGTGGGTCTATGAGATTGACGGCTATGAACTGCCTGCCGCCGTGGTTCACTTCGTGGGCAACGACGGCACCAACGAGAAGCTGAGCGTCCGCTCCGACGGCTCGTTCACCAAGGTGGTCAAGCCTGGTGTGGAATACGCCATCCTTGCTACTTGCAAGGGTTACCTGAACCACAAGGAAGAGATTGCCATCAAGCCAGCCAAGGAGTCGGAGGAGCACGTCCTGCAGTTCCCGTTGGCAAGCATCACCGCCCCCGTACTCATCGACAATATCTTCTACGACTTCGACAAAGCCACCCTTCGCCCCGAATCCACAAAGGCTTTGGACGAGCTGGTGGAACTGCTGAATGAGAATCCCAATGTAACGATTGAGCTTTCCGCTCACTGCGACTATAAAGGTTCTACAGAGTATAACAAGGGACTGGCACAGCGGCGTGCAGAGTCGGTTGTCAACTACCTCATCGAGCACGGAATTGCCGAAGACCGCCTTTCACCCGTGGGCTATGGCAAAGAGAAGCCAAAGACCATTCGTAAGAAACTTGCTTCCAAGTACAAATGGCTGAAGGAGGGCGACGTGCTGACCGAGGAATTCATCAAGGCGCTGAGCGAAGAGAAACAGGAGATTTGCAACCAACTGAACCGCCGCACGGAGTTCATCGTATTGCGTACCACCTACGGCATGTTCGACGAGAAAGGACAGCTGAAGAACGTTCCTAAACCCAAAAAGCCAGCAAAGGAAAACGATGATTTTGACTATTATATTGAATAAAACCAAAACCAGCATGAACACTAAAAGGATGAAACAGAGCATAGCATGCCTGCTCTTCGCAGGAATGGCCATTTCCGCACACGCACAGACAGACTCGCTCCGTTTGAATGAGGTTGTCGTAACAGGCACTCGTCAGGAAACCGACATCCGACACCTGCCGATGACCATTTCCGTCATCGACCGCAAAACACTCACGGAGAATCATCAGCTGTCGCTGCTGCCCACACTCACCCAACAAGTGCCGGGACTGTTTAACACAGGGCGGGCCATGATGGGATACGGTGTTTCTGGCGGAAGCTCCGGTGCAATGAGCATTCGCGGTATCAGCAGTACAACCCCAGGAACAGGGGCCGGCCAGGTGATGGTGCTCGTTGACGGACATCCCCACTACCAGGGACTTTTCGGACACAGCATTGCCGACAGCTATCAGACGCTGATGGCAGAAAAGGTAGAGGTGTTGCGCGGCCCCGCTTCGGTGCTCTACGGAAGCAATGCCATGGGCGGTGTCATCAACATCGTCACACGCAAGATGAAACAGGACGGCGTGCGCAACAGTGTCAGCCTCGGTGCCGGTTCATGGGGAACCATACAGGCTGAAGCAACCAACCAGATACGTGCCGGCAAGTTTAGCAGCACCATCTCCGCACAATATGGACGGTCGGACAACCACCGCCCACGAATGGGATTTGAGCAGTATGGCGGCTTCGCCAAGCTGGGTTATGAGCTGAGCAAGAACTGGCAGGCTATAGCCGACCTCGACCTGACTCATTTCAATGCCTCATACCCAGGTTCGGTGGATCTCCCCTACTATGGAGCACGCCAATGGATTACGCGTGGCATCGCATCGGTGGGAGTTCAAAACAACTACAAGCGCACCAGTGGCGCACTGAGCGGCTACTACAATTTCGGCCGACATAAGATCAATGACGGGCACACAGCACAAAAAGAACCGCCCACCGCCTACTTCCGTTCTGACGATGCCCTCATCGGACTGATGTGGTATCAGAGTGTCAACCTGTTCACCGGCAACCGCATCACTGTCGGGGCCGACTACCAGCACATCTACGCCAAGGCGTGGAACCGAGTGATTGCAACGGGTGAAGACAAGCCTGCCATGATAGATAAACGCCAGAACGAGATAGCAGGCTACGTGGACTTCCGACAGGATGTTACCCGTTGGCTGACCATCGATGCCGGCATCCGTCTCGACCACCATTCACAGGCAGGCAACGAGTGGATTCCGCAAGGTGGATTCGTCATCCGACCGATGGCACAGGGAGAACTGAAGGCTATGGTGAGCAAGGGATTCCGCAACCCCACCCTCCGAGAGATGTATCTTTGGAATACCAAGAACGATCAGCTGAAAGCCGAGCGGCTGGTCAACTATGAGTTGGCATGGAAGCACCGCCTGCCCCAGAAAGAAATGGTTTACGGTATCAACCTATTCTATATCGACGGGAGCAATATCATCGTGAGCAAACCGAGAGAAGGTGGAGGCATGCAGTTTGTGAACTCCGGCAAAGTCAAAAACTATGGAGCAGAGATCGACTTCTCCTACCCAATTGCCAAACATTGGGCCGTCAATGCCAACTATAGCTACCTTCACATGAAATACCATGTGCTGGGCGCGCCTGAGCACAAGGAGTTCATCGGCATCAACTTCCATCAAGACAAGTGGGCTGCCAACATCGGCATCCAAGAAATACAAGGACTCTTCACAGCAGTTGGCGAAAACGAGAAGAAAGAAAACTTTACGCTCGTCAATGCAAATGTAAGCTACAGTGTCATGAAAGCATTCAGCATTTGGCTTAGAGGCGAGAACCTGTTGGCCAAGAAATACGAGATCAACGCAGGCTATCCCATGCCTCGCGCCACATTCATGGCGGGAGTCGATATTCATTTTTAAGGAGTTCAGAAGTTCAGGAGTTCAGGGAGCGTAAGTGATGACAATGATTCCAAAAGAATTTGAAGAATACACACGACGGATATTTGGCGAGGATAGATTCGCCAAATTCATGGATGCTTTCCAACAGGAAGCCCCTGTCAGCATACGCGTCAACCCTAAGAAATGCAAGGACAACGGGGAGCAAGGCTTACAGCCGATTCCGTGGTGTGAAACCGGTTACTACCTGCCACAGCGTCCCGACTTCACCTTCGACCCATTGCTACATGCCGGATGTTACTATGTACAGGAGGCATCGTCCATGTTCATCTATCATGTGCTGCGGCAACATATCCATCAGCCCGTCACCATGCTCGACCTCTGCGCGGCACCAGGTGGAAAATCTACAGCCGCACTCTCGGCACTGCCCGAGGGAAGCATGCTTTGGGCAAACGAGCCGATACGCACCAGAGCCCAGATTCTCAACGAGAACATACAGAAGTGGGGCTGGGAGAACTGCATTGTCACCAACCTTTACCCCAAGGACTATGCACATGCCAAGATGCGCTTCGACGTCATCCTCTGCGATGTTCCGTGCTCAGGCGAAGGAATGTTCCGCAAAGACGAGGGTGCCATCGCCGAATGGAGTCCGCAGAACGTAGAGAAATGTTGGCGGCTGCAACGCGACATCGTGGGCGAAGCCTGGAAATGTCTGAAGGATGGTGGGCTGTTCATCTATTCCACATGCACCTTCAACACCTATGAGAACGAGGAAAACATCCGATGGATGCAGGAAGAATTAGGAGCAGAGGTGATTCCTGTCGAGACGGAAGCCCAGTGGAATATCACCGGCTCACTACTCGAAGGTTTCTCTGAGCCCGTCTATCGTTTCATTCCCGGCATCACCCGAGGCGAAGGTCTCTTTGTCTGCGTAATGAGGAAAGGGAGCCCCTCTCAACTCCACCAGGGAAGAGAGGAGAAAGGAAAGAAGAGAGAAGTGAGCGGGATGGAGAAAGCTGACGTAGCCGAGGCACTGTCCACAGCATTGAATCCCGGGAAATATCCTATGGCCGAGCTCTCCTACTCCACTGCCATCAGCTTCCTACGACGCGAAGCCATCGTCCTGCCACCAGAGACACCACGCGGCATGGTCGTTGTCACCTACGAAGGACATCCACTCGGATTCGTCAAGAACATAGGCAACCGCGCCAACAACCTTTATCCGAAAGAATGGCGCATCAAAAGCACCCACATACCAGACACCCCACCCAGAATCATCAACTGCAAACAGTAAAACGGCAAACAATGAAACAGTACTTAGACATACTGAACAGAATCCTCACGGAGGGAACACAGAAGACCGACCGAACTGGCACGGGTACCATCAGCATCTTCGGCACCCAGTCGCGCTACAACTTAGAAGAAGGATTCCCCCTGCTGACAACAAAAAAACTACATCTGAAGTCCATCATCTATGAACTGCTGTGGTTCCTGCGGGGCGACACCAATGTGAAATGGCTACAGGAGCGTGGCGTGCGCATCTGGAATGAGTGGGCAGACGAGAACGGTGAACTCGGTCCTGTCTATGGACACCAGTGGAGGTCGTGGCCCAACTACGACGGAGGTACCATCGACCAGATTCAGTATGTCCTCGACCAGCTGAAGCACCAGCCCGACTCACGCCGCATGATCGTTTCGGCATGGAACGTGGCAGAGGTAAACCAAATGGCCCTGCCCCCTTGCCATACGATGTTTCAGTTCTATGTTGCCGACGGCCGACTGTCGCTTCAACTCTACCAGCGCTCAGCCGACACATTCCTCGGCGTGCCCTTCAACATCGCCTCCTACGCCCTGTTGCTCATGATGATGGCACAGGTCACAGGACTGAAAGCAGGTGACTTCATCCACACCACTGGCGACACCCACCTCTATCTGAACCACCTCGACCAGGCACGTCTGCAGCTCACTCGTGAGCCTCGGCAGCTCCCTACGATGAAGCTCAACCCCGATGTAAAGTCGCTCTTCGACTTCCGCTACGAGGACTTCCAGCTGGAAGGCTACGACCCCTGGCCTCACATCAAGGCCGAAGTGAGCGTATAGTGCCACATCATCAAACACGAAACGAAAAAACTAATTCTACTACAAATCAAACTTCTAATGAATCATTACAACAAGGGTTTCCTCTATTTCATATGTGGCGTGTCGGCAATGGGCGGACTGCTCTTTGGCTACGACTGGGTAGTGATAGGCGGTGCCAAGCCGTTCTATGAGTTGTTTTTCGGCATCTGCGACTCTCCATTGATGCAGGGTGTCGCAATGACCACAGCTCTGGTGGGCTGTCTGGTGGGGGCGATGGTTGCCGGTGTCGCTGCCGACCGTTGGGGGCGCAAGCCATTGCTGATGGTGTCGGCGATTCTGTTTACGGTATCTGCCATCGCAACGGGGCTTTTCAACGATTTCACCTTATTTAATATAGCGCGCTTCATTGGCGGTGTGGGCATCGGCGTTGCCTCTGCGTTGGCACCCATGTACATTGCCGAGGTCAGTCCTGCGGAGATTCGCGGTCGCATGGTGAGCTTGAACCAGATGACCATTGTGTTGGGAATTCTTGCAGCACAGATTGTCAACCTCCTGCTGGCACGCGACACCAGTGTGGCAGAGAACCAGACATGGAATGTGGCTTGGGGATGGCGTTGGATGTTTTGGGCCGAAACGCTTCCGGCAGCCCTCTTCCTCCTGATGAGTTTCTTCATTCCTGAAAGTCCGGTATATCTGAGAATGAGGGGTGAGAGGCTTGCAGTAAAAGACGAAACGATAAAATCGGGAGGTAAGAAGTCAGAGGGCCTTTCTCTTCTTGCCTCTAAGAAATACCGCAAAGTGCTTGTCTTAGGCTTGGTGATAGCCGTGTTCCAGCAGTGGTGCGGCACGAATGTCATTTTCAACTACGCTCAGGAAATCTTCGTGGGAGCAGGCTTCGATGTCGATGGTATGTTCATCAACATTGTCATCACAGGCATTGCCAATGTGCTATTTACATTCGTGGCTCTCTACACCATCGAGAAATGGGGACGTCGTACACTGATGCTCATTGGGGCAGGAGGCCTGGGACTAATCTATCTGACGTTAGGCACCTGCTATTTCATGCACATGACGGGATTCATGATGGTGGCACTCGTGGTAGCAGCCATCTCCGTGTATGCGATGACGCTGGGGCCCGTCACCTGGACCGTGCTTGCCGAGATATTCCCCAACCGTATTCGCGGTATTGCGATGGCCACATGCACGTTTGCTCTGTGGGTGGGATGCTGCACGCTAACCTTCTCGTTCCCATCGATGAACGCGGCCTTGGGCAGTAGCGGCACGTTCTGGATTTACAGCGTCATCTGCATCTGTGCTTTCGTATTCCTGTTCACGAACTGCCCTGAGACCAAAGGCAAGAGCCTGGAAGAACTGGAAAGAGAATTGACGAAATGACGAAATAACGAAAAAAACGTAATAACATGTCAGTAAAAGCCTGGAGAGAAATTGTAACAATCCCGACATACGAAGTTGGGAAGCCCGAGAAGAGCCCGATGTTCTTAGAGAAGCGAGTCTATCAGGGCTCAAGTGGAGTGGTTTACCCCTACCCCGTCATTGAGACGATGAGCAACGAGAAGACAGACAAGGACTACTTGGCTATCTGGATTGAGAACGAGTACGTAAAGATAATGGTGCTGCCCGAACTGGGAGGCCGCGTACAGATGGCGTGGGACAAGATTAAGAAACGCCACTTCGTCTATTATAATCATGTCATCAAACCTGCCCTCGTGGGACTTCTTGGCCCGTGGATCAGCGGCGGTATCGAGTTCAACTGGCCGCAGCACCACCGCCCATCTACCTACATGCCCGTAGATACCTGTATTGAGGAAAATGCCGACGGAAGTGTGACCGTCTGGGTGAGCGAGATGGAAAAAATGTTCCACCAGAAGGGAATGGCGGGCTTCACGTTGCGCCCTGGGTGCGCCTATTTAGAGATCAAGGGCGTGCTCTACAACCGCACCGACGTGCCGCAGACGTTCCTGTGGTGGGCAAACCCTGCCGTTGAGGTGAACGATTTCTATCAGAGCGTATTTCCACCCGATATCAATGCTGTCTTCGACCACGGCAAGCGTGCCGTATCCTCATTCCCCATCGCCACAGGAACCTACTACAAGATGGACTACTCCGCCGGAGTGGACATCTCCAACTATAAGAACATTTTCGTGCCAACCTCTTACATGGGTGTGAACTCCCGTTTCAACTTCGAGGGCGGCTACGAGAACGACACACAGGCCGGCATGCTGCATGTGGCCAGTCATCACTTCTCGCCGGGCAAGAAGCAGTGGACTTGGGGCAATGGTGACTTCGGACGCGCTT
>JAFSWU010000154.1 GCA_017444365.1 Prevotella sp. | reverse complement strand
CCTTCCTCCTTACTCTCCTCTCCTAAGTGTGATGACCACGATTTCGGGTGTTACGCCAAAGCGGAAGGGCAGTACTCCACCGATGCCGCAGGTGACATAGAGGTATTGTCCGTTGCTCCTGAACAGCCCGAAGTCCTCTTTGCCCACGAGTTGTGTAGGCCGCATGCCAAAGAGCGAAAGCTGTCCGCCGTGTGTGTGTCCGCTCAGTGTGAGCTGTGCATTGCTGAGCGGCAGAATGTTCCGCTGCCATGCCGATGGGTCGTGTTGAAGCATGATGACAAAGTCGGTAGAGTCGGTTCCAGCGAGCGTCTTCTTCAAATCACCTTTCGAGGGGAAAGGTCCTTGTCCATCGTTCTCTTCGCCGGCGATAACGATACGGCTGTCGCCGCGTTCAATGACCTGGTGGCTGTTGAGCAGAACGTTCCATCCAGCTTGTCGTTCCAGACTGATCAGCTCGCGCTCGTTGGAAGCCTTGATCACGGGGTCGCTGTCGATATATGTGCTATAGTCGTGGTTTCCGATGACCGAGAACACTCCGTCGGGAGCTTGCAGCGAGCTGAGGATGTCGTGTACGGGATAGAGTTCCGAGGGTTGCATGTTTTGTATGTCGCCGGTGAAGACGATGGCATCAGCTTTTTGGGCATTGATGCTGTCGATGTCGCGTCGTAGGATGTTGAGCAATGAGCCTCTGAACGTGCCTACATGGGCATCGGAGAAATGGAGGATGCGGTAGCCGTCGAACTCTTTCGGCAGGTCACTGAACGTCAGTTCGATGTGCTTCACCTCCAACTGACGGGGACCAATGAAGGAACCGTAGAGAATCACGTAGATGCAACCTATGGCCAATACCCATCCAACGAGGTTTCCCCAGTTCATCCGCTTATGGCGAAGTTTGCAGACGAGCAGTCCCGCCGACGAGCAGAGGGCATAGACGGCCTTGGGCAATACCACCACGCCGAGGACCAGCAGATAGACGTAAAGCCACGTGGGATCTTCGGGTATGAAATGGCGCTCTATGGAGAAGAAGAGGGTAGCTCCGAGTATGAACAGGGTGGGCAGCCACCATAGCAACCGTTTCCACCAACTCTTGCGGCGGCTCAGATAGTGGTGGTCTATGTAGAGGTCGGGCAGTATTGCCAGCAGAAAGATCAGTATAATTATTCTTGCAATCATTGTTGTATATACTTACGGATGGTTTTGGAATCGACGTGACGCCGACGGGCATAGTCATCCAATTGGTCTTGGCCTATTTTCCCGATGTTGAAGTATCGGGCTTGAGGGTGAGCAATCATCAGTCCCGACACACTTCCGTGGGGTTGCATCATGCCGCTTTCAGTGAGCAGGATGCCTATTCGTCCGAAGTCCAGCAGTCGGCAGAGCTCGAAGTTGAGGCTCACGTCGGGTAGCGATGGATAGCCCACGGCAGGCCGGATGCCTTGAAACTCCTCGCGATGCAGTTGTCTGACGGAAAGTGCTTCGTCGGGTGCATATCCCCAGTCGTGCTTGCGAATCTGTTCGTGCAGTCGCTCTGCTGTTGCTTCTGCGAGCCGGTCGGCCAGTGTCTGTGCCAGCAATGCTTGGTAGGGGTCATCGTGGCGGTATCGCTCGATCCCTTCATCAACGGTGGCGGCAAAGATGCCGATGCAGTCGTGTACTCCCGATGAGAGCGGACGCACAAAGTCTGCCATGCAGAGGCAGGGTTGCCCGTCGGGAACATGCTGTTGGCGCAACATGGGAAGCCGTTCTGTGTGACCGTCCATGTGGAGCACGATGTCATCGCCGTCGCCATTGGCTTCCACAAGCATGAACAGGGCGTGGGTGAAATAGTGGGCGGTCAGTTCATGAAGCATGTCCAGCGCATCGCGGTGCAGTGTTTCGTACTCTTCCTGCCGCAGTGATCCCTGAGTGGCGGACGCAGCGTTGGCGGCACCGCTCATCTGCCAGGCATGGTCGAAATAGACCCAGTTGATGTAGGGCGTTATCTCATCTAAACTGTATTTCCTCTCCTCGGCTTGCATGGTCGAATGTTCCTTTATTATATATAAGGTGTCCGTTGCAGATGGTGTTTTGCACCTGCCATTGGAAGGTGTGACCGGTCAGGGGACTCCAGCCGCATTTGCTCTGTATCATCTCTTCGGTGAGCGTCCAGGGATGTTGTGGCTTGACAACAACCAGGTCGGCCTTGTAGCCAGGACGTATGAATCCTCGCTCACGCACGCCGAACAGTGTTGCAGGGTTGTGGCACATCAGTTCAACCACCCGCTCGATGGTCAGCACCCCCTCGTCGGTAAGACCCAACATGGCGGGCAGCGAGAACTGCACCATGGGCATGCCCGAGGCGGCGCGTGCCGCTCCTCCCTGCTTGTCGCTGAGCTGATGGGGGGCGTGGTCGGTGGCAACGGTTGTGATGCGACCGTCGGCGAGTGCCTGCCGGAGTGCGTCACGGTCTTCGGGCTTCTTCACGGCGGGGTTGCACTTGATGAGAGTCCCTTTGCTGAGATAGTCCTTGTTGGTGAAGAGCAGGTGGGCCACAACAGCCTCCAGTGTCACGTTTCCGCCATCTTGTGGCAGGTCGAGTTCCTTGGCCGTGGAGACATGGGCAATGTGCAAACGGGTGTCGTATGTGCGGGCAAGGTTAGCAGCCAGTGCCGATGACAGCAGGCAGGCCTCCTCAGAGCGTATGAGCGGATGCAGCATTACGTCTGGGTCGTCACCGTATGTCTTGCGTATTTGCTGCATGTTTTGGTTGATGGTGTCGGTATCCTCACAGTGGGCCATGAGGGGTAGGTCGAGTTCGGCTGCTTTCTGGAAGACTTGCAGCAGTGTGCCATAGCGGTCAACGAGCATGTTGCCCGTGCTGCTTCCCATGAACAGTTTGATGCCAGGGATGCGATGGCGGTTCAGACGGTCGAAGTCGCCGACATTGTCGTTGGTGGCACCAAAGAAGAAACTATAGTTGACGTGGCTCTTCTCCCGAGCCAGGGCGAACTTCTCTTCCAAGGCCTCTAATGAGGTTGTCTGAGGCACGGTGTTCGGCATGTCGAAATAGCTGGTAACCCCTCCGCAGGCCGCTGCCCGGCTTTCGCTTTCTATATCGGCCTTTTGTGTGAGACCGGGTTCGCGAAAGTGGACGTGTGAGTCGATGACACCTGGCAACACGAAACACCCCGTTGCATCTACGCATTGGTCGTAGTTGCCACGGGGTGTTTCGTTTCCTTCAATGATCTCTGCTATACGGTCGTTTTCAATCACGACAGTTCCCTCGAAGGTTCTGCCTTCGTTGACAATACGCCCGTTGCTAATGAGCATGTTCATGTTGTTACTTATTTTACGGGAACAGCCAGTTCGTTGGGAGTTGGCGCAGGTGCTCCCATGTTGGCGGGAGGAAGCGGCGCAACGGGAGCTGTCGAGGGCACCTCGCGCAGTCCGTTCATGATTTGTTCGTTCTCCTGGGCTTTCTGGTAATAGTCTTTCACGTAAGGGTCGTTCTTGAACTTGTCGGTGGCCTTACTCATGATGTCTTCTATCCACGGTGTGAGCTCGGGGTAGGGGCTGCCGATGGTCATCATCATGAAGACCCCCGGGCCGAGGACGTTGTCGAAGTTGTCGGTAACAAATGTGGTGACCAGTTTGTCTTCCTCTTCTGAAATGCTGATGGCTTCCTTGTTGAGCTGGGCGCTGACAACCTCCATGTTCTTTCCATCCATGATGGCCTGGTCGTGCCGGTGTACGAGTTCCAACTGTCGTGCCTTCAGCTGGTTGAACTTGTTGAGGAAGGCCGTCAGCTCGTCGTTGAGCGGTGTTCCTGTGACAACCTGCTTGGTGTTTTCAATCTTGACATTGATGTCCCCGCTCTCAATGACCAATGGCAACACGCTCTCGTCGTCCATGAAGATGCTGGCCATGCGCACCGAGTCGAAAGAACCGGAGAAGTTGAATTGGCCATGAACCACGTCGCATGAGTCGAGGTTCTTGAAGTCGTTGTTCTTCAAAACCTTCAGGTAGAGCATCCGTCCGTCAAGGTTCGACACATTCGATGAACCTTGTATGGAATAGGAGTTGGCGCACGAGGCGAGCACCACTATAGAGAGAAGGGCATATAGTATCTTTTTCATCATGCCACAAAGGTACGATGTATTCTTGAAGTGGGAAAAAAAATTCAAGCTATTTAAAATAATTGCGCCGTCTTTTAGCGTTTTTTGTCTTTTTCCAGTTCAGACGCGATGCGATGCATGGTATAAACTTCCAGAATTGCCGCAATGAGCAACAGCACTACCCACTTGTTATAGACATACTGCAGGTAGAGAAAATAGCCGTCGTTGCTGTGGCTTGTAAAGAGCGGCAGCAGGAAGTGCCATGCACTGTCAACCATCAGGATTCCAGCCAGGACGAAGAACAGGTCGGCCATGTTCATGATGCGTTTCAGTCGGCGCACCGTGAAGTTGGTGCCTTCGTAGAGCTGTGTCGCCTGAATGGTGCTGAAGAGCACGGCCCCCAGGAGAAACAGCCAGCACACCACGCGCTGCTGCCAAAGGAACACGAAGCAGCCCGTGCCAATGACCATCAGCATGCCACCTATCACGAATAAGATACTCTGAAGCTTATTTAGCGGTCTCATGGTCGTCTTCTTGTTGCAAATCGGTGCTCAGAACGAAGATGTCCTCGTCATCGGCCTTCATGAAATACTGCTCACGGGCAATTTTCTCAATTTCCTTGGGATTGTTCTTCAGTTCCTTCAGCCGGCGTGAGTCGCTTTGGAAAGTTTTGTCGTATTTGGCAATCTCGGCTTTTAAGTCGCTGATCTGCATCTCATATTTTACACGCTGGATGAAGCTGTTCTCATCGAGAACACCAACCACTGCCACACCGATAATCACCACAATGAGGTACTTGTAGTGACCGATGAAGTTCCATATCTTGCCAATTTTGCTTGCCATGTCTTTGTTGAAATATTCGTTCAAGTTGCAAAGGTACAAAATAATTCATAATTCGTCGTTCATAATTCATAATTTTTCATTACTTTTGCAAAGAATTCATCCGACAATCGATAACGAATAAGATAACAACATGGAAGAATACATTGTTTCGGCGCGAAAGTATCGCCCGATGACTTTTGACAGTGTGGTGGGCCAGTCGGCTCTCACCACGACGCTGAAGAATGCGGTCAGGAGTGGCAAGCTGGCCCATGCCTACCTCTTCTGCGGCCCGCGAGGGATGGGAAAGACCACCTGCGCCCGCATCTTTGCCAAGGCCATCAACTGCATGTCGCCCACCGAAGAAGGCGAGGCCTGCAACCATTGCGAAAGCTGTCAGGCGTTCAACGAACAGCGTTCATACAATATCTTTGAACTTGACGCGGCATCGAACAATTCGGTGGAGAATATCAAGGCCCTGATGGACCAGACCCGCATACCCCCGCAGGTAGGCCGTTACAAGGTGTTCATCATCGACGAGGTTCACATGCTTTCCACCGCGGCCTTCAATGCTTTCTTGAAGACGCTGGAGGAACCGCCAGCACACGTCATCTTTATTCTTGCCACAACTGAGAAGCACAAGATCCTGCCCACCATCATCTCCCGTTGCCAGATTTACGACTTCGAGCGAATGACGGTGCAGAACACCATCAACCACCTGAAGAGTGTGGCCGAGAAGGAGGGCATCACCTATGAGGATGAGGCACTGGCTGTGATTGCCGAGAAAGCCGATGGCGGCATGCGCGATGCGCTCTCCATCTTCGATCAGGCTGCATCGTTCTGCCAGGGCAACATCACCTATCAGAAGGTGATAGAAGACCTGAATGTGCTGGATGCCGACAACTACTTCCGTTTCATCGACTTAGCATTGGAGAACAAGGTGAGCGACATGATGGTGCTGCTCAACCAGCTCATCGGCAAGGGCTTTGATGGCGGCAATCTTCTGCTGGGATTGGCATCCCATGTGAGGAATGTGCTCATGGCCAAGGATGCGCAGACACTTCCTTTGCTGGAAGTGAGTGAGCAACAGCGTCAGCACTATCAGGAGCAGGCTCAGAAGTGTCCTGTCGCGTTCCTTTACAAGGCCTTGAAACTGGCCAACCAGTGCGACATTAACTACCGGCAGTCATCTAACAAGCGCTTGTTGGTGGAGCTTACCCTGATTCAAATCGGACAGCTCACGCAGCCCGAGGACAGCGATGTGCCTGCGGCGGGGCGTAGCCCCAAGAGATTGAAATCCCTGTTCAGAAAGTTGATGTTAGGCGTTCAGCCGAAAGCGGCAGCACAGGTGGCCGTGGCTGAACGGAGGAGAATAGAAAGAGGAGAGAGGAAAGAGGAAAGAGGAGAGAGGAAAGAGGTGCGAGATGCGGGGAACGAGGTGCAGGATGCGAGCGTGACAGCGGCTCCTGCACGTCCGCGACTGAAAATTGGTTCGCTGGGCACAACCTTCAGCTCCCTGCTGAAGACCGATACCCCTGCCGTTGCGCAGGCGGAACCGGAAATCAAAAACAAAGAAGAGCAAAGCCAGTTCACGCAAGAAGAATTGGATAGGCAGTGGCTGGCTATGTGCAATCGTATGCCACAGCAGTTCGTCGCGTTGGCACAGCGGATGAAGAACCTGCATCCGCAAATCAAGGATTATCCGCAAGTGGAGTTGGTCATCGACAACCAGCTGTTGCTCAACCAGGTCAGTGAAATCAAAGGGCGCATCAGGGCCACGCTTTGCAATACCCTTCATCACGGAGGCATCACGTTGACCATCCGGCTGGCAGAGATGGATGAAATCAAGCCCATCCTGTCGCGGCGTGAGGTGTTCGACCTGTTGGCAAAGGAAAATCCCGCCTTCCGAAAGCTTGCCAAGGAACTGCAGTTGCAGCTCTCTTAATCATTTGAAAAATGGACTATCAGAAAGTCATCGATTATTTCTATGGAAACGAGGACAGTGCCTTGAAGACCATCCTCGTCGTTCACAGTAGGGGGGTGGCAGAAAAGGCCCTCGCCATCTGTGCTGCCCATCCTGAGTTGTCAATGGATAGCAGCTTCGTTGAGGCTGCCGCCATGCTCCACGACATTGGCATCATCCGCTGTAACGCGCCGGGCATCGAGTGCTTCGGCACAGAGCCCTACATCTGTCATGGTCGTATAGGTGCCGTCATGCTGCGCCATGAGCTTCCCATTCCTCATTCCTCATTCCTCATTCCTCATTTCTCAATAGACCCCTTCGCCCGTGTCTGTGAGCGTCACACGGGAGCAGGACTGACGAAGGAAGAGATTATGAAACAAAATCTTCCATTGCCTCATCAGGACTTCCTGCCTGAGACCATGGAAGAAAAGGTGATTTGCTACGCCGACAAGTTCTTCTCGAAGACCCGTCCCGAAGAAGAGAAATCTTTTGATCACGTACTACGCAGCCTCGCAAAGTTCGGCTCAGAGGGAGTGGAACGATTCCTCTCGTGGCACCAACTCTTTGCTGTGGAAAAGTAAAACAAGTTGTTTTTATTCGCGGCGCAACAGGCGTTCCTCGGCAAAGTGTTCCCATTTGGTGCCGGGTCTGCCATAGTTGGCGTAGGGGTGGATGCTGATGCCGCCACGGGGCATGAAGAAGCCCGTCACCTCGATGTACTTGGGATCCATCAGGCGGATGAGGTCTTTCATGATAATGTTGACACAGTCCTCATGAAAGTCGCCATGATTGCGGAAAGAGAAGAGATAGAGTTTCAGGCTCTTGCTCTCCACCATGCGTTGGTCAGGAACATACGAGATGCGCATCTCGACAAAGTCGGGCTGGCCGGTGATGGGGCACAGGCTGGTG
>JAFSWU010000153.1 GCA_017444365.1 Prevotella sp. | reverse complement strand
TCTTCCACGTCGTTGGTGTCGGCGCTGGTGACGCGCTTCACGATGTTGCCGTCCTTGTCGTAGCAGGTGATGGCGATCTTGGTGTCCTGCAGTTCGTCCTTGACCTCCTTGGACGGAGTGAAGATGACGCGACGTGCCGTGATGAGCGAGGTCTTGACGTCCTCCACGTTCTGCACGGACTTCGAGCGGACGCTGAATCGCATGCTGCCGAGTCCTGGCAGGGGTACGTTGTGACCTTCGGTTGCCCAGGTGCGGATGACCTCACCTGCTGCGTCCCATGCAGCCTTGATGACGCCTTCGCTGATGCCGCTGCGCTTGGCTGCTTCCTCGATTACCTTGTCGGCTGCGAGGGTGTTGTAGAGATGTGCTGAGAGCACGAATGCGAGTTTCTCGACATTCTTTTCGAACGATACGTTCTGTTGTTTTGCTTTAATCTGAATCATAATATGAACCCCCTTTTAACCTCCCACTTCATGGGGAGTAACTGCGAAACAGGGCTTGGCAGTTTGGTTAATCACTCAATTTTTTGCCTCGTTTTTGCTACCTCGGGAGGGTACACGTGCGATGCCCGGGATTGTGCAAATGAAAACTCCTAGAGGGTGCAAATGCAGGTTCGCGTACCTGCTTTTTTCTTAGGCGATACAAAGTTACGACATTGGCGGAGCGTGTTGGTGGTCTTTGGTGGACATGGGAAAAAACTTTTGAAAATTTACTGAAATTTTTCCGGCAGGTCAATACAATAGTCCTCCACAACATACTTGACGGCCTTCGGGGGCAGCGTCTGGGCACGGGGTGAGACCCCCATCTGGGCAAGGACATCCCTGCGCATGTTCAGGTATCTGCGGAACGTATTTGCGCTCACGCCTGCCAGCCGTGCCAGTTCGGATTTATACATTGTTTTCATATTGTTTCTCCTTTAAATAATAGTCGCAAAAATCTTTACAATCTACAGGCAGTTGATGATGCACCAACGTGGGCAGCACCTTTTGCAGTTGCAGGAAGAGGCGTTCGCCTGGGGTGTCGTTGTCGGGGTACATGTGGAAGGAATAGCCCACCCCCGCCCCCTCCGAGGAGGGGAGGGTTGACAAGAGTTCCACATCTTTCCGTGAGAGAAGGGTGGCTGAGGGGATGGCGATGGCCTTGTGACCGGCGGAGAGCATGGCCCAGCAGTCGGAGCAACCTTCGGTGATATAGAGTTCATCGCCTGGACGAAGCAGATTTAGTACAGGCAGGTTGTAGATGCCACATTGGGAACCACTTGGGAAGCGGAAACGAGGGAGACCCTCTAAATCCCCCTTAAAGGGGGACTTGCAAAGGTTGCGGTTCTGAATGCCTATCAGCTTTCCTTCTTGATTATAATAAGGTATCTGTAGCCAAGGCACACCTTGCTTGTCGCGCCACGAAGTGAGACGACACCAACGCACAACACGAGGGTCAAGCCGTCGCTCCTCAAAGAGAAACTTGCGTGCTTCTGGCGAAAGCCAAGGGCGCTCGAAGAAGCGAGAGTAGCGACTGGCATCAAACAGACCCACCCCCGACCCCTCCCTGTAAAGGAGGGGAGGGGTTACCTCTTGCGGTTTCCATTCGAGGATGATGTTATATTCGTTTGCCAGCCAATGACAGGCATCAAGGAATTTTTTGCCGAGTACTTTTTCTACTAGACTGATATTATTTCCTGAGACTCCGCACACAAAACATCGGAACATATTCTTACTCACCTTGAACGACATCGAGGCATGATGATCGTCATGGAACGGACACAGACATTTGTGGCGCACCACCCGCAGTCCAAGTCGCTCTGCGACCCCCTCAATCGGCAGGTCGCGGAGCTTTTGAAGTTCTAGTCTATCCATAGTCTTTTCCTTTCAACATACGCCTCCACCACTTACGTGGTCCCCCTCCGCTAGCTTAGCGGAGGAGCCAGATTGTTTGCTGATGCTTACCTGCTGCTCCCCTAAGATAGGGGAGCTGTCACATAGTGACTGAGGAGTATGAAGTTCAAACTTATCCATCTTACATCTTACCTCTTACATCAGACATCTTCAGGTATTCGTCCGTCTTGGTGTACAGACCTGTCTCAGCCGAATAGGTGATGAACTTTCGGAACACCCATTTACGCAATTGCCCGTTGGTACCCTCAGAACTCTTGCCAAGGTTGGTGCGGAGTGCCTCCAACTGAGCCTCGTTGAAGGTGTCAGGCAGGCTATCGAGCATATTCTTCGGGCCACGACGCTGTGCCTCACTCACTTGGCCGCCATCGAGGCTAAGCATGTCGGCAAATATCTGCATCTTGCTCCAGATGTCATGATATACCAACCATTCTACTACCTCGCCCATCGACTTCGTCCAAGTTTGGTTATTGAGCACCCACATCACACATCCAGCCTTCCACGCAGACACCAAAGCACGTTTTGAAACATCCCAGAGAATATCATCATCAGCCAAATCGGCCAACGAAGCCATGTCTTGTGCCAGCTTGTCCGTGAGCATGTTCAACGGACGGATGATGTAGCGGCCTTTGCAGGTACTGAGACGTGTCAGATACTCGTCCAGCTTCTGATAGAATTCTTCCTTGTACCTGCCCTGTCGCGGTATACGGCCGTCGCGGTTGGTGCGAGCCTTGTAGGAGAAGACCATGCGGCCAAACGTGCCGTTGAAGAGTTCGTTCTTATAGAACTTGCGTGTAGCGTAGGGCGTAGACGAGATGGTCAGGTTGGTACGCAGAATCGGATTGCCCGTCACACCATCAGCTGTGGCACGCAATGCACCTGCCCGCTGGCGGTCGTAGATATTGCGGAGCATCTGTGTCACTTGTTTATGCCCACCACACAGTTTGTCGGCCATCTCCACCTCGGGCATATTGAGGTACTGAGTTCGGCCACCAAGAGTTTCGCAAGCCATAGAGTTCTGAATGTAAGCCGCGTTAGTGATGTCGCTTGGTGGAAACCAGATGGCAACTTCCGGTCGGACGGGCTTCTCTTTATTAGCCCCTCTGCTCTTCACCTGCTTCGACCATTCCACAAGTTTCTTCAGTTCTGCATCATCGTGCTGACGAAAATCACAGCAAATAGCCTCCACAAGATTGGACAATTGACCCTTATTACAGCCCGAATCGGCCACAAGATTTGCCATCATGCCACATAATTCCTTCCAACTGAGGTCGGGGTACTGAAATTCAGGACCACTGATATGTGCGCCAAGTATAGGGAAAAGCATAGGAACCAGAGGCTCATGCATGTCTTTTGACGCCTGAGAAAGCAGGATTTTAATACATTCTGTCCCTTTGCCAAGGTATGGCATCTTAGGCGCAATTGATTTTGAAATATCGTATCTCATTGTATTACAGCTTTTTAGATGAAATTTGAATGACCTTGCGTTCCAATTCCAGTTGTTCCAATAATTTTTTTAGGTATTCCATTCACTCCCTTTTTATATATAACTACTTATATATCAATTAGTTATATGACTCTTAAAAGGGATGTTTGTATCCAATTTTTTAATTGGAACATTTGGAACTGGAACATTTAGAACGTTTGGTCAAGGTTAACACTTATCTCTCTATAAGGCCTTTCAGCGCCATGAAAAGTTCACGATACACTCCGAAGGCATAACGCTCGATGCTGAAACCGGCACCTTGCTTCAAGGGTTTGAAGTTCGGGCGGAGGCTACCGTCATCCTGACGCGTGACAGAGATGAACTTACCGTTGAACACCTTCGGATTGCGCTTCATGTTCCAGGGCAGCGTCTCGATGAACGTGTAATGCGGATCTCGATAGTTGAACTCCTCTACGATGCCTTCCGAGTCAAACCTCAAAACGCCCTGATACTCCTTACCTACTTTCATCTTGCGATCGCTGCGCAGGATGGTTTTTACTTCACAGCCCAACTCTGTGTTGGGGTTCCAACCTTGCTCCATATCTAATTTTACAGGAGGGGTTGGGATGGTTGATTTTTTCATTATTATTTTTCTTTCCGGAGTACTCTCGGTCTCACACGAGAGGTCCTTCCGCCCAACCGAGGAAGTGAGACAGCCTTCGGACCACGCATGGCATTTTTCCCGTTGTTTGGTGCTGCAAAGTTAAGGAGAAAAATTGAGAGTGAAATAGAAAATTTTGGTTTTGAAAAAGCAGCCATACAGGCCTTTCTACGGCATGTTTTGACCCTTTGACGGGAAAACAGGGGTCAAAATAAAAGACTGACGCCAAAAGACGCCAGTCTGTATAGTCCGGAAAAAGTCAAAAAATCAGCTCGATTCCGTAGCCTTTTCTTCTAAATCGTCGATGAACGCATCAATTCGGCGGTTAAAAGCAAGTTGTTGCGCTTGGTCATCATGAGCTGTTAAATGAGCAAGTTTTCTCTTTTCAGTCATGACGGCACTCATCTTAACAACCTCGATGGTACCTTTACAACGCTTGGTGATGTATTTTAGCATGGCGTCGTTCTTGGTGCCGTTCCATCCGCACCAGTACAGCAGACGCATGACGAAATATCCTTTCAGCATGCCCTTCCAGCCAATGACGCCATCCATCTTTTCAGACAATTCCAGGATATGGGCTAACAGTAGGCGGAGCCTTTTCACCTTTCTCTCGTTATCCAGCCCCCAAATCAGCGATTCCTCTTTCGTCAGCTCTGCCTTCTTGCCCTCGTGAATGGCCACGCAGGCACTATTATAGACAAACTGCTCGCGGTTAAAAGTATGGAACAAACTTGCGATGAATTGTTTTGCATCTTCAGCCTCTTCCAAAGCCTTGACAAAGTCGTTATCTAAATCAGGACGCTGGCTTTCAATCATCTTGATGAGCAACCTGCTGTCGCTCACCGAACAGTTGAGATCATTCAAATAGATAGGGTAGGCCGTCTCGGGATCTTGGCTGATGGCAATTTCGTCTTCAATCATCTTCACGGCGATATCAATACATTCCTGGGCATCTTCCAGAAACGAGTTCAACTCTTCCAGGAGGTCTTGAGCACTCTTGTCCTTATAGGTGTCCCATCCAAAAAGATTCTGCATATACGGACCTGTATATAGTGGCGTATTGTCCATGATAGACACCTCCTTCTTGTTCTTACCCTTGCTGCGGAATTCAGCCACAATCTTTTTCAGTCCGCTTAGTGTACTGCTCATCTTGCTAACCACCTCCTGCGCTGTGGTAACATATCGTCTGTGGTTGGTGGGATACTCCTTGTTATATGTCTTTTCCAGCTCCCTTAGCCGATCCAATTCCCTTGACGCATACGAATGACTGGTGCGTAGCTGAGCAATAAAATTGTTCACCTTCTCGATATCCCACTTCTGCTGCTCCTGAATGCAATAAAGAAAACGGTCACAATCTATCTCTCCGAACTTCTCGTCCAGATGCCTGATCGAATCGTCATTATAATCGTATGGAGTGGAATATGCCATTTCTGTTATCTTTAAATCG
>JAFSWU010000152.1 GCA_017444365.1 Prevotella sp. | reverse complement strand
CCAGTGTCTGTGAGGCGGAACGGGCATCCTCTCCGTATGTCTCGTAGAAGTCACCGACCCTGAACAGCAGGACGGCATCGGGATGTTTCGACTTCAAATCATAGAACTGCTTCAGCATGGGAGAAAGCATGACGGCGGTCACGGCTTTTGTCTCTGCCTTGGTGGCTTCCTCCTTGGCTTTCTCCTCCTGCTCTTCTTTCTTTTTCTGTTCAGGTGAGTTCTGCCGTTTGTCCTCCTCTTTCTTTTCATGCGGTTCTGTCTGTTGCTCCTCAGTGCGCGGCTCATGCTCCTCTTCCTTGTGCTCAGCCACCACCTGCTTGGCTTCCTGCGGCATAGTAGCCTGGTTTTCCTGTTCAGTCTTGTCAGTACCCACGGCTACGGCATCACTGCGTCCCTGGCGGATCACGTCGGCAAAGAGCGAGGCAGCCAGATGCTTCTTATAGTCCTTCATGTCGGGGGCGAGCCAAATCCGCTGCCACTGGTCTTGGGTGACGATGCGCGGCTGCACCTTTCCCAGCCCCGTGATGGTCGGCGCACAGAGAATCTTAGCCTTGTCATCCCTGGTCTTGAAGATGTTCACACGCTCAATACGCCCCAACTCCTCTTCGGTGGCATCACTCTTGAACAGGTCAATCTTCAGGTCGGGACGTGCCGTAGCCAGTGCATGGTATTTCCTTGCCAGTTCCAGACGGAAAGCCTCTGTCTTGGGTGTGGGGTTGCGTATCAGGCTGAAGAAGGTGTTGATGTCTGGCTTGTCGGGATAGACGGCGAAGCCTCTTTCGTTTTCAGGCTTCAGATACAAAGCCCATTTCCCATCATCGTCGCGGAGCATCATCACAGAATCAAAGTCAACGAGGGCAGCCTTCTTCACGGCATCGCTGACATCCAGCGTCTGCACGTTTTCCAGCGTCCAGTTGTTTAGCCGTGTGACAGTTACCTCCTTGCCCTCAAAATGGCGGTCATCAGGTCTGTAGCCCAATGCCCCATCGGGATTGTAGAACGTCACCGTGTCAAAGCCCTCTTTTCTCAAAGCTGTTTTGATGCGTTCCTTCGACATGCCTGGCAACTCATTTTGGGGTTCGAGTGAGGCACCTGCTGGAAGGATGACCTCTGCGGTCTTGGCCTTACTGTCGCGTACAATGACCATTTCACGCTTCTCTTGGTTTGGAATACCCTTGATTTCATCGGCGATGTAGAAGTGTTGCGGCAACTGTTGCTGTATCTCCTCCGTCTGCTGCTGCGCCCTGTCCGTGGCGTACTCCACCTTCTCGTTTCGTTCGGCCTTGTGGATGACATCCAGCGCGTTGTTCACATCCATCTCCAGCGCATCCACCAGACAGGGATTTTCGTTGAGCTCCCGTTTCCAGAAGTCGATATGTTGCAGGTTCTCTGGCGAGATACGTGCAGGAAGTCCCAATTCCTGTAGCTTGGCACCTGTGGCAAGTTCCACAACCAACTGCTCCTGACGTGCTGCATCCTCAGAAGGTTTCTTCCCGCCGTCCATCAACATGCCTTCACGGGCGAGACGCTGCTGATGGCCTGTGGCTGTCACCACCAGTTTCACAAGGTCACGCACATAGTCTTCATAACTGCCGTAACTCTTCTGCGGAGCCATATAGACGGCATCACGCTGGGTATCATAATGGCTTACGCCACTGGCATCCTTGCGGATGGGCACAAGGTTGTCTCTTGTGTGGAGGATGAACAGGTTGACATCCTTCTGGAGCTGTTGCTGTTCACGAGCCACATCCTCATGGTCGGACAATTCCCCGAACAGTTCCACCTCATGGGCAAAGGCATTCTTGTCCACCATCGGCAAGGTCGTCTGCTCAATATTGAACAGCATCCGCACCTCGCGCTGTCGCACTCCCTTGTACATTTACTGCTCCTCGGGTGTGAGCTGCTGGTATTGCTCACGGGTAATCCGCTCATCGGGTTTGTGGCGGTTCTCGTACTCCTTCCAGTTGTACCATAGGAAAGGAACACCCTTTTCCTTGGCCTGTACGCTTTCACCGCGTTTCTTGGCCTCCGAGAATAAGGTGTATTCGTTGGTCTTGTAGCCGTTCTGGTCGCTGTGTAGTCCGAGGATGACGGCATTGAAGGCCGAGACGGACACGCCTCTTGGATAGAAACGGGGGGTAGCCTTTCCTTTGGTGTTCAGCCAAATGCCCTCATGCGTCCTGGCAGACTCCAGCGCATCGGTAAGCAGAGCGACTTGTCGCTCTGCCGCATTCTTCTCTTGTTGGGTCTTTTCTGTCATTGCAATTCTGTTTTATGGATGAATATGTCGTTTATCTCTGGGCATGTGTACGGGTCACGGTCTGTTGATCTCCAGCCTCGTAGTTCTGAGATGCTATCTGTCGCATCTGGTCGTTCTTGGCAAGCACGGCATTGGCGAGTGTGTTCAACGGCAATGCCCCTTGTCTGTTGGCATCCACGACGGTATCAGGCAAAGCAATAGTATATGGTACTTTGTCCATCACAGCTATCAGACAGTTGCCTTGCAGCTGCGGATTGCTGATACGTGGGTTGAGCGGTTCGTCAGGATAGATGCGGTAGTTGGTACGACCTCCATTGGATGCCTGAGCGTTTCCTTGTCCCTGCTGCCTTTCCAAGGCTTCATGCCCTGCCTTGTTCAGCAGGTTCAGCCCACCCATGCCAATGAGTATCATTTTCAGAATGGGATTTTTGATGAACATACCCGCTGCAATGCTGGCGATAGGAAGAAGGTTATCCTTAATGTTCAGTCTTGTCTTGCCCGTGAACATCCCTACGAGTATGTCGGGAAGCATGGCAAGCACATAGCCGAGGTTATGGCCGATGTCACCAATACCGTCCAGACCGAAACTGGCAAGCAGACCGTTCCAGCCGTTGGCGTTTGTCTGCTCTGGCTGCTCTGTGACAGGCTGTGCTTCTGTCATTGGGGTTTGTTCTACTGGCAATACTGGCGGTTCCTCCTGCACCATCGCTGTTTGCTCCTGTGCCTCCCGCTCCGCTTTCAGTCTCTCCTGGTCGGCTAGCCATGCCTCTTCCTGTCCTGGTGCTACAATCAGCGGCACGCCCTTGTACCGTTCATCACGTCCATTGCCATTTCCTGTTGTCTGTGTTATAGTTCTTTCAGAGTCAGGATTGTCAGTCGCACCGCCCACCTTGTCTGCCACACCGTTGATGAGCAAATCTGTTCCGATGAAGGAGGCTGCACTTTTCCAACTGCCACCGAAACCGCCCATCGTCAAGTAGTCCGCTGCCGCACCTAAGACATAACCAGTTCCCTTTTCAAGCGCGGATGGTTTGTATCGTTTCTCTGCCTGTTCGGTAATATGTTCTTCCAAGGGCGACTTGCTTATCGCCTGTGGCAGATAGAAAATGGTGTTGGTGGCTGCTTTGCGCATGATATACTCAATGGACGACTTGGGTATCTCGTCCTGTATCATCTTGTCAATCATCATCCTTTCAATCTCAGGCGTGACGTTGATACCCTGTCTCTTCAGTTCGTCCTTCACCATCTGGATATAGTCTTCCGTATGCTTGGAGTTCCATTCCCCTGTATATCGGAGGGCATCCAGACTCGCTGCCTGGGCAGACATACCTCCATCGGGACCGGCTGCACCCGCCATGATGTAGGGAAGGCTGCTCGTGTGCCTGCCTATCTCTCCCAACTGCTTGTGCCGGAGGTCTTTCATCACCTTGTCCATGATGGGGATGACCTTCGTCTTGAATAATGTCTCGTTGTTCGTACTGCTCATAGATTTAACTGATTGAGTATCTGTTCGCGTGTCTGCTCGATGGCACTGTGATAGACTTCCATCTGCTTGGGATAGTATTCCTCCAGCCACTCGTCCTTCTCGCTGTTGTCATTGATGAAGCGGATGGCCACCTGTCTTTCTATCTCGATGGCGGCCTCGCCACGCTCGTTGTTGTTGAACCACGCCTTGATCCACCAGCGGATGCCGGAACGGTCGGGATAGACACTGACCATCCTCGGAATGTCGAAGCTCTGCACGTCTATCTCCAATTCGGCGAGAGGGTCAACAAGCCCGCTGGTGGCTATGGCTTCTTCAAGTCGTTTTTTTTTATTTCTTCACTCATGCTGGAAAGGAACACATGCTGACGGAGGGCGAGGTAGTTCAGGAAATCAGCTATCAACAGGTTCTGAACCTTTTCCGCAATCGGGATGGAACGTGCGCCCATGCCAAGGGGATTGGCCATTGAGGGCAGTGTCTCGTAGAAGTAGTTTTTCATTGCCGACACAGTGAACACATTGCGAAGTGCCTGCTCCGTATGGGCTGGCACTACATAGAGGCCCTGCCTCATGTCCTGCATGTAGTCGGGATAGAAGCGAAGCATCAGCTCCTCAATTTCCCGTTTGTCCTGGTCATAGAGGGTGTGCAAGTCTATGTCGATGGTGACAAACTCCGGGATGCCCACCTGACCGCTCTGCTCCATTGCCTTCAGATTGCCGTACAACATGGTCAGAAACTCTATCGGATTCAGTTCCTCGCCGTTGTACTTCACCTCCATGTGCAAGAGGTCACCGCTGACAGCCACAATCTGACCGGCTTTCACGGCATGGCCGAAGGTTTTGAAGACGTTGCTCAGATGGGAATAGGTGACTTCGAAGCCTCCGTAGCGGATAACTTGATAGACACCATGCACGGCATCGTTGCCGATACCCGTCACCTGTCCTGTTGCCACGGCAGACAGCAGATAATGGTGAGCCTTGAAGTCCACACCGTGGTGGAAGAATGTTTCACCTGTCTGGGGATGACGCTGCTTGCCGTAGCCGAGCATCATTTCCACATCCTTGTCACGCTCCTCGAAGGGCATACAATAGCCGCTGTCGGAATGGAGCATCATTTCCTGTGT
>JAFSWU010000151.1 GCA_017444365.1 Prevotella sp. | reverse complement strand
TTGGGCTGAAGGTCGTGCCATACCTTGTCGCGAAGGTCGCGCTCGTCAAGGTAGATGTGCAGGATGCGGATGACAGTGCCTGTCTCGTCCTTCTCGTCAGTTACCTCTTCTGAAATCTTAGTAATCTCGAAGTAATCAAGCATGCCCTGGGGAAGCATGTAGCGGACTAATAACTCGTAGTCAAATGAGGATTGTTTCTTTGCCATGATGCAAAGGTAACATTTTTTCTCGACATTCCTTCCGTAGTGCCAAGATATTTGGTTAGGCGGCGGGGGTAGCTGTGTGGGCTATCCACGGAAAATCACCCCTGCGCCATAAAATCTGGTAAGTTCACCGGCTACAGCCCCTGTAATGCCGGGGTAAGGAGAAGGTTGGTTAGAACAACAAATAATCACGACTGTAGTGGCAAGAGAATCGTCAAATGGAGCTCCTGGCAGCACCAGGCAGTAAAAAAGTCCGAATGACTGTTAGTTGCGAATTTTAGGATATATTCATAAAAGGAACTTTATAAAACAATAATTTACTCAAATATTAGTTATATAATAAAAAAATGTCTGCACATCTGTTCTATATTTTAATAGCTTTTGCTGTGAGTCTTTTATGTGGAATCATCACGATTCCCATTATATTGGACTTCTGTAAGAAGTACCATTTATATGATATTCCCGACCAGCGCAAGCTTCACCATAATGCCATTCCTCGGTTGGGCGGCATCTGCTTCATGCCCAGCATGCTTTTGGCCTTGATTATTGCCCTGATGGCTTTCGGACGTATCACAGGTGAAGAGAAGATTTCTGCCAATCCCTGGACGCTGATGTTCTTAGTCAGCCTGTTGCTGATTTACTTCACAGGGCTCATCGACGATATTACCGGTTTGCGTCCCCGCACCAAGTTCCTAATGCAAGTTTTCGCAGCATCGCTCATCCCCATGTCAGGGCTCTACATCAACAATTTCTATGGCTTCCTTGGCATTCATGAGATTCCTTTCTGGATTGGTGCCCCCCTCACCGTGTTCATCATCGTTTTCATTGACAATGCCATCAACCTGATTGACGGCATCGACGGACTATCAAGTGGGCTTTCAGTCATCTCACTGGGTGGTTTTCTGTATAGCTTCGCCCGCGAAGAGGTTTGGGTCTATTGCATTCTGATAGCCGGTCTGATGGGAGTGATTATTTCCTTCATGTACTACAATATCTGGGGAAAGCCAGAAAAGAACACGAAGATTTTCATGGGCGACTCCGGTAGCCTTACGATTGGCTTCGTATTGGGTTTCCTCATGGTGAAATATGCCATGGACAATCCCCGTGTGATGCCTTTCCGTCAAGATGGTCTTCTACTATCTTACACGCTTCTCATTATTCCGGCTTTCGATGTGGTGCGGGTTATTCTGAAGCGAATGCGTATGCATGTAGGCATCTTCAAGGCGGACAAGAACCATATCCACCACAAGTTGCTGGCCGCAGGTATGAACCAGCGTCAGGCACTCATTACGATTCTCACGTTTGAATTGTTCTACATTGTTCTCAATTTGCAGGTGCTTCCAAATTTCGACATCACCTACATTGTGGTCATTGATGTCATTATCTACACGGCATTCCATGTCATGCTCGACATCATCATCAACCGCAAAGAGTTGCTCAAAATCTCCTAAGCCAAAGTCGGAGTGAGTCCGTGCTAAGCACCATGCGCTTGCTATTCATTTCTTCCACCTTGAAGTGTTCTTCCAAGGCGTTGATGCCATAAGGACGCAGGACTGACGGGTCTGTCACAATCTCATCTCCGACCATGCGGTTAGAAAGGATAGGCTCGCTCAACACAAGACTATCTGCCGGTCTGCTGAAACGGAACAGATACTCCTGCAAATAAACATGGTCGTTTTCCATACCCACTTTCTGAACGACATGCTTCTCGCTCACCGAGAGCAACTTTCCCTGAAAAGCCCAGAAAAGATAACTCTCAGAGAGGTCGTGTATGCCTCCCGTCTTGAGGGTGTCTATTTGTTCCAGATGCCAGAACCCATCAAGCTTACCATTGTTTGAAGTTTCCAATTCACAAGAAACGGACAACATGCTTGCCGCAAGCATTGCAGCCACTGTCAGCTTTTGATATATATATTTCATTTGACTCTGTTTTTCTTTGTTTTCTGATGGAGCAACCCGCTTTTCGCAATTGTCAGCTGTGCTCCGTAGTTATGTCCGAGGATGCTTCCAAAGTCCATTCCATAAGCCCCGCGCACGCTCCATTCGTGCGGGAAGTCATATTGTGCCTCCACCATGAAGCTCACATTATGACGTTTTTTCAGAAACGGCATGGCATAGGAGCCCAGTCCGTCCTGCCAGGAGGCAAGTGCCCGATAGCCAAACCGCTTGGTAGGCTGACCGTCGAGTCCGATATGGAATGCCATAAAACGGTTGTTTTCCACCTCAATGAGCCCATCCTCGTTATAGATAGGCGAGCGGTAGAGCGGATTTCCTATCACCTGTCCCCAGTGCTGCCAACCCGTGTAGGCATAATGATTATAGTACTGGTCCAGTCCTCCAAGATGGTCAGAGATCAATGGTGTATGGTCGTGGTAAATGGGACCGCTCTGGTATTTCGTGTGTATAAACTCCACAACAACATCACGCAGCCATGTCCCGTTTTTCAGATTCAGTTCGGCACCGAGCATCCAGTCGCACAAATCGTAGAAGAAGAAGCGACTCTTCTCTTTCTTCTGCCAGTCCTCACCCTGTCCATAGCCATCGTAGTCAACAAAGAGCATCGCCGAATGGTCTTCAAAGAAACGATCCACATAGAGTGAAGCGCGCCATTTGTCGGTATCATAGTTGACACGTGCCACCCACGAACCCAGTTGGTTACCCGACACATTCCGATAAGTACTCTCCCCCACGTCTGAGCCGCCTGGGAAGAATGCGTGCCACATACCCTTGAGCAGCCCCTCCCCCTTCATCGTGACAAACGTTCCATCGTTTTGGAAGAAGTGAGGCTTACCACCGAACTGTGCTGCCATCTCCAATCCCAATTCCAACGAAAGGGGCTTTTCCTCATTGCCAATCTTCAGATAACCGGCCTTGCTGTGATAAAGCACGCCATCGGCATACTTTGACCTGCGATCTGTGAACTCATGCTGCCACGACTGATCGGTCATCACACCGTATGCCACATGCGCCTTCATGTGCAACCATCCTCCTCCGAAGGGCAAGGTCCAATATTCGGGCAACGCCAGTCGCACTTGTGGTACAGGCCGGGCATTGATACCCAGTGTTTGCGAACCGCTGGAGAGCCGGTTGTTCTTCAGCTCCAAGGGATATTCCTTGGCTCCCACACTGAGCAAACCGCGCAGCCATCGCACTTCGGCATACGCTTGTTGCACCACCACATGGCTGGTGTAGCCCGTCGGTACCGCCACGTCAATGCCATAGCCCACTCCCCATCGACGTGCGGAGTCTTGCCTGACAGGACGGATAACGGCACCGCGCACATATCCGTTCCATTCTTTCAACGAACTCAGTCCATGTTTGTTGGCATTCAGCCAAAGCGGAGTCTTCCCGTCCGATGCCGAAGCCTGTGTCTCCACACGATACGTCAAGCCCTCGGAAAGGTCCAACTTTCCGAAGGTGCCACGATTAATCCCTTCTTGTGCAGACGCACATAAAGAGAGTGCCAGCAGGATTGCCTGAAAAACAAATTTCTTCATACTTTCTCTAAACTTTCCTTCTTCCACCTTATTTATATAACGCACGCGCGTAGGAATTATTGCCTGTACACCTTGCAAATCATAACTATCGAGCCTTCACAAACCCATTCTTGACAAAATAGGGAAATTCCCCCGACGATGTAGGGAATTTCCTTTTGCAGGCAAGAAGAAATGCCGTACTTTTGCAACAGAAAGAATGAAGAAACGATATTTAGGAACCATTTTAAAACTTACGAATATGAAAAAGTTAATCATCGCCCTCACAGCACTGCTCACTTTCGCAGTCCAGGCCAACGCCATGAGTTACGAACAGGCTCGCCAGCAGGCTCTCTTCCTTGCCGACAAGATGGCGTATGAGCTCAACTTGACCGAGGAACAATACGAGGCTGCCTACGAGATCAACCTCGACTATCTGATGAATGTCAACTCTCAGGCCGACCTTTACGGCATCTATTGGGAACGTCGTAACCTCGACCTCAGCTATATCCTGCTCGACTGGCAGTATCGTGCTTTCGTTGAAGCCACCTACTTCTACCGTCCTCTCTATTGGAACGCAGGCTACTGGCACTTCGGCATCTATGCACGCTACCCCCATCGCACCTACTTCTATTTCGGCACGCCCCACTTCTATGCCGTCTATCGTGGTGGCCACAGCTGGCGAATGAATGGTGGACGCAGCTGGTACCACGGACGCGACTGGGGACACACCCGCTATGTTGAGAATCGTGGCATGCGCCATGGCTTCGATCGTGGTGACTACGGTCGCGGCTCCCACAACAACGGACGAAACTACGGTAACAGCAACAACGGACGAAGCTTCGGAAACGGCATCAACCGTGGGACACAACGCAATGGAAACAGCGGAGGCAGTTTCGGAAATGGTGGTAACAACAAAAATGGAGGCAGCAATGGTAACAGCGGTAACAGCGGCAACAGCAACCGTCATTCTGACAATGGATTCAATGCCAATGAACGTTTCGGCAGAACCGTAAGCAGCACCCGCACCACTGCCAACCGCTCAACGACAACATCTGAAGGCAGCTCCAGCAGCTTTGGTTCCTCCTCTCGCTTAGGCACAACCTCCTCCCCGCGCAACACATTCTCTCCCTCTACCCGCATCGGCTCAAGCTCAGGTATCAGCAGTCCCAGTTCCAACCGCAGTTCCTTCGGAAGCTCCAGCCGCAACATGGGAAGTAGCTCATCGTTCGGCAGTTCCTCCATCCGTAGCATCAGCTCTGGCAGTAGCATGGGTAGCCGCAGCATGGGCAGCAACAGAGGCATGAGTAGCCCCAGCTCAAACGGAGGAAGTCGCAGTGGCAGCTCTTTCGGAGGACGCAGATAAAAAAAACATATATAGGTCCCATGAGCCCTATAAGGCCCATGAAACCCATAAGCCCTATAACAAGAACAATCATTAAAAAAGACAAGAACAATGAAACAAAAGGAAATTATCGCAGCAGCCATCCTCTCGTTGAGCATTTTCTCCTTGGGATGGTTCATCAAGGCCGGCATTGACGACTTTGCCAACAAAGACCGCAAAGTGAATGTGAAAGGACTGGCCGAACAAGAAGTAGAGGCCGACTTAGTGACCTGGCCCATCGTATCGAAAGAACTGGGCAACGACCTGCCCGAACTATACAACAAGATTGGCGCGACGCAGGGCAAGATCAAGGCATTCCTGATTCGTCAGGGCATCAAAGAAACTGAACTGGCTGTCAACGCGCCGCAGGTCGTCGATCTCAATGCCCGTGAATATGGCGAGAAGAACCAGCCCTACCGCTACATCGTCACCTCGGTCATCACCGTCACCTCCAAGAATGTCAAGCAGGTGCGCGCCATCATTGCACGTCAAGGCGACTTGTTGAAAGAAGGGGTTGCCATTGTTGATGGCGGTTACGAGAACCCCATCAAGTATGAATTTGTATCATTCAAGGAGATGAAACCCAAGATGATGCAGGAAGCCATCAAGAATGCGGAGAAGACGGCACAGCAGTTCGCGGAGAACAGCCACTCGAAACTGAACAAGATTATCAGTGCCGACCAGGGACAGTTCTCCATCGACGACCGCGACAGCAACACGCCGTGGATTAAGAAAGTCCGCGTTGTCACCACCGTCACCTACTCTCTGAAAGACTGAAGTCCTCTCAAATCTACAAGATGTCTCCGCAAGCATAGGAGTCGATGCCAAGCGAAGAAGAATCAAGCGTTTCGACAAGCCCTTGTCCTTCCGCATTCTTCGGTTTGCCATCGGCTTCTTCGTTTGTGACATCCTCGGCATCGGTCTCTTCAACCAACGCATCCTGCTGTTGAGAAGGGGCCGCTTTTGTCTGCTGCATGGCCTCGAACAGCTTGCGAGCCCGATAAATCATCCAGGTGTTCAGGCACTCGGTAACACCATACACCACCATGCACCAACCGATAATGAACAGCGGGGAGGCAAACATCTCCATCGGCTTGACCAGCATCAGGATGGAAATCAGCAGGATGAGCGTGGGGGGAACCCAATAGAACCAGCCCACCTTGCAGAAGCGCGTGGCCTTGCCAAGGCTGACATACTGGCTGATGGCTCCAAGGATGAGGATGGCAGCCAGCACATACATCAGGCCCGTGATGAAGGTCGTGGGCATCAACGCAAGGATTCCACCCAACACAATGCTCCCAATACCAACCAACGGAAACGAGGGTGACACGGGCGACTTGTCTCCCTGTCCCATCGGCTCCTTGGCACTCTGTCTCCTTAAACTATAATAGACCGCACACGAAATGAGTCCGGAGATGAGGAACAACACACCAATAGAAACCGTCAGCCAATGCACGGTTTCTTCTCTGTACTTGATAATCAGCGCACCGACAACAATGGCTATCAGCGCGCGAAAAATGGATGACTGCAATACTTTCATGCTGACAAAATAAACATTTTCTAATTTTACTTTATTCTACAGGCAGAAGCCTCGAACCAGTCTGATACCCCACAATTTCAGCATTGGGAATCTGCAGAGATCCTATGCACTCTATTCCCATTGCGTCTACCACAGACATTGTGTTTTCAAAATCGTCTACATGCAGGCGCAGCATCAGTTTTCCTTTCTTCACGATCCATACGGCCTCGGTAGAAGTGGTGCGTCCGCCATCGTTCTTCACTTCCCTGACATTGTAATAGCCCTCGAAATCGTTAGCTATCACAAAGAAAGAGGTGCGCCAAGGTAGCGTGTAACGGCGCACCTTCACCATACCTCCTTGAACGCTCACTTGAATCCAATAGTAGTAATTGATAAAGTGGATAACGCAAAGTGACCCGATGGCAAAACACAGCAACACACCCCTCCAGAGCAAGCCCAAAACCGACGTGTAGCCGCTCCATTGAGTCAACGTGTCACGGAAGAAATACAGAATGGCACATGCGAGAGCCACAAAACAGGAGTCGACAAAAAAAAGGGCGAAGCGTGTGGATGACTTCATACGCGTCACGACAGGGCGGCCCGCCCTTCCCCTACGATTGGTAGTTCGTTCCATTGCCTATTTGTTTTTAGTTATGTTTAGATGGCTACAAAATTACGACATTTTCTTGATAAAAAGAAAAGAAAGCGTTACTTTTGCAAGAAAAACGAGGAATGGAGACAATACTTCTTTTGGTCAGACACGGCGAAACCGTTGACAACGCAAACCAGATTATGCAGGGACAAAGTCAGGGAGAGCTCAACGAGAAAGGCATTGAACAGGCACGGGAGACACGCGACAAGCTGCTTCATGAACCTATTGACGTTTTCATTTCCAGCGACTTGAAGCGCTCTATTGAAACGTGCCGCATCATCGCCGAGCCCCACGGGAAACCCATTGAGACCACTCCCCTGATCCGTGAACGCGACTGGGGAGGATTTACAGGCTGTTTCATTCCCGACCTAAAGGACAAACCCTTTCCGCCAGATGTGGAGACCATCGGACAAATGAAGGAGCGCGCCCGTCGTTTCCTCGAGTTTCTTCGTAAGAAGTATCCTGGAAAGTGTGTGTTAGCCGTAGGGCATGGTATCATGAACAAAGCCATCCTCAGCGTCTTCCACAACAAGCCCATGAATGAGATTCAGAGAATGGAAAACGCTGAGGTTAGATCAATCGTTCTAACTGGTAATAAGTAATACCTCTTACCTATTACTTATCCTGCGATAGGCTTGTACTTCGGTACCAGCATCTTCATGATGCACCAACCGATGAGATAAGCCACGGCACAGATGCTGAACACCACCATATACGCCGCAGGCTTCCCCTCGAAGCCCATCACGCTGAATGCACTGCCTTGACCGGCAGCCCAGTCGAAGAATTCACCAGAGCCCTTATTGATGGCAAACGAACCCAGGCCGCCTGCCATGGAGCCTATACCTGTGATGGTGCCGATGGTTGACTTGGGGAACATGTCGCCAATCGTAGAGAACAGGTTGGCCGACCAAGCCTGATGACCAGCCCCCAGCACACCAATCAGAATGGCAGGCCACCAGGCGCTGTAGGCACCCAAAGGCTGCGCCAACAATCCCAACACGGGGAAGCAGGCAAAGATCAGCATCGCACGCATACGTCCCAGATAGGGGTTCATACCACGCTTCTCCACGAAATAGGTAGGCAGATAGCCACCACCTATCGACACAACCGTCACGATGGCATAAAGCGTCAGAATCAGAAGAATACCCATCGTCGAGTCGCTGGTATAGCCGTACTGGTCACTGAAGTAAGCAGGTGCCCAGAACAGGAAGAACCACCACACGCCATCGGTCATCAGCTTTCCTACGATGAACGACCAAGTCTGTTTAAACGTGAAGCACTTCCAGAAGCTGATGGCAGGTTCGTTCTCGCCCTTTGCAGCTTGCTCCTTGCCCTTGGCTTCTTGTTCTTCCTTTTCATCCTGCTCGATATAGTTCAGCTCGGCCTCGTTCACATACTTGCTCTGATGGGGTTTCTCATAGAGCCACATCCATAAGCCCATCCAGACAAAGCCCAGCACACCAATCACAACGAAGGCCATCTCCCAGCCCCAGGCACGGGCCAACAGCGGAATCGTGGCAGGGGCAGCGAGGGCACCCACCGAAGCACCGCTATTGAAGATAGAGGTTGAGAAAGCACGGTCTTTCTTGGGGAAATACTCTGCTGTCACCTTGATGGCTGCGGGGAAGTTACCCGCCTCTCCCAACGCCAGCACCATGCGGCATGCCAGGAACATGTACATGGATATTGTAGCCAAGGCAACGGCAGCATCGCCGGTGAGTTGTCCTAACTCGGCTATACTGGCATAGCCGCCCCATTTCATGGCAGCCCATCCGCATCCTGCATGCAGGCACGCACCGAGCGACCAAACAAAGATGGCAATGAGATAGCCCTTCTTGGTGCCCATCCAGTCAATAAACTTACCCGCGAAGAGGTTTGCAATGGCATAGAAGATGGAGAAGGCCGCCGTAATATTACCATAGTTGGAGTCAGTCCAATGAAACTCGGGAGCAATGAAGTCCTTCCACGTGAGCGAGAGCACCTGCCGGTCCATATAGTTCACCGTTGTT
>JAFSWU010000150.1 GCA_017444365.1 Prevotella sp. | reverse complement strand
CACCATCGCCTTCGAAGGCCTGAATGTCTTCGATGCCGAAGCACCCCTGTTCCAGCGCTTTGATCTGGGCACGCAAGAAGTGCGCATCGACAAGGCTGGTATCTCATTGCCTAACATCTTCTACCGTCTCGACTTCTAAAATCCAAAAGAGACCATACAAACAAAAAAAGTAGCGGAGCTGGATGTGCCCCGCTACTTTTTTTGGCATGCCGGCAAGAGCTAAGTAGGATAAAACATCATAGGATAAAGAACAATGACACGCCCATGACAGAGATGACAGAGCCCAAAACGGCACGCGGTGTGACAGGCTGACCGAAAAGCCAACGCGAAGGAAACAGGATGAGGATCGGAGTGGTTGCCATCAGTGTGGAGGCAATGCCGGCTGCCATATATTCCACCGCCATCAACGAAAAGCCGACTCCGATAAAAGGACCTGTCATCACAGCACCCACCATGGCCAAGAGCCCACGCCTGTCATGAAAGGATGACCGCAAAGAAACATCCACATTCCTCCTTCCACATTCCACCTTAATTAAGTAAAATACAGAGAAGCATACGAGTCCCGCCAAACAGCGGATGAGATTGCTGCCAAAGGGCAGGAAGCCCCGTATGGAAGGAAGAATATCGGTGGGCACATCGGCTATGTAATGATCCAACCCTAACTTGCTGAGCACCAGTCCAAGTCCCTGTCCCAAAGCAGCCCCCAAACCAAAGAGTACTCCTTTCAACGGCAATGGTTCGCCACCTCGTGTGCCGGCCTTGTCGGTCACGGCAACAGCAATTCCGCTCATCGTAACAGCCATGGCCAGCAAGCTATGCCACGAGAGTGTCTGCCCAAGCAGAGCAAATGCGAACACCGCCGTGAACGCTGGTGCCAGCGTCATAAACAGCTGACCGAAACGGGAACCGATGGTCAGGTAACTGTTGAACAGGCACCAGTCGCCAAAGAAATAGCCAACCACACCCGAGGCCAACAGCCACAGCCACGCCTCACTGCCGGCATACACGGGATAAGGAGCCCCCATGAAACACCACATGAGCAACATAGAGAAAAGCAGCGTCAAAGACATGCGCCAAAGGTTCATCACCGTCACACCGAGATGACGGCTTCCAATCTCACTGAAGAGAGCTGCCAACGTCCATGAGAACGCCACACCAAGAGATATTATTTCGCCGATATAGTTCATACAAGGGCGCAAAGGTAGCCATTTCGTGTACAAATGCCAAACAAAAACCAATAAAATCTTGCACACCTAAAGGAAAAAAGATAACTTTGCATGCTGTAATTACATGCACTAAAAGTATAATATACAGACAAATCGACATGCACAAGCTTTACGGTATCCTCTTGCTCCTGATGCTGCTTACAACATCTTCTGTTGCAACGGCTCAAGAGACATCACAAGACACAATCGACCATACAAGCAACAAAAAGGAACGGAAGATTACACTCTACGGACATGCCTACGACTCGTTCACGAAAGCTTCGCTGAAAGCACACATGACCCTGATGACGGCAGACTCCGTGGTGATTGACACCACCACATGCTGGCAGTGGACATGGGGGCTGAGCAACAGCTACTACCGATTCCGCGTACCCCGCAAACAGGGTAAATATATCATCAAGGCTTCGCTCGACGGATATGAGGATACATTCGTCGATTTCAACGTCCGATATATCGCCCGCAACAACGAGTTTGAGGTGCCCCGCCACCTGATGAAGAAACGAGCCGACGACGGCATTTTTGCAGAAGACGAACTGGAGGGGGTTACCATCAGGGGCACGCGGGTGAAGATTGCCTACCGGGGCTACACCATCGTTTATAACGCGTCGGCTTTCAACCTGCCGGAAGGGTCGATGCTCGACGGGCTCATCCGGCAGATGCCGGGGACCGAACTCAAAGACAACGGTGACATTTATGTGAACGGGGTGAAGGTTGACTACCTCACGCTCAACGGCAACGACTTTTTCAAGGGAAACAACAAGGTGATGCTCGACAACCTGCCCTACTATACTGTGCAGAACGTGGAGGTGTATCACAAAGAGTCGGAAAAAAGCCAGTGGAAAGGGCGCAACGTGGAGCGCAAAGACTATGTGATGGACGTGAAGCTGAAACGGGAATATAACCGCGGACTGATGATGAACGCCGAAGCAGGAGGCGGGTCGATGCACCGATGGATGGCACGCATGTTTGCACTCTACTATACCGATCACACCCGACTTTCGATGTTTGCCAACGCCAACAACGTGAACGAGAACCGCCAACCCGGACAGCAGGGCGAATGGACACCGGCCAACATGCCGCAGGGACTGCGCACCACCAAGCAGATTGGCATGAACCTGACCAGCGAAGATGCCGACAAGAATGTGAAGGAAAACCTTTCGGCACAAGTAACCTGGAGCAAAAACGAAAACGAAAGCCGCTCGCTCAATGAACGATTCTCTTCCGACGGAAACATTACCAGCGGCTCGCAGTCGTTCAGCCTGCAAGACGACTTTCGCATGTCTATGACGAACCACCTCACACTGAAAGCACCCATCAAGCTGTGGAGCTACTCTTCACTAAGCTTCACCAACGGCGACATGCACTCGCAACAGCAAGACTCCACCCTGCGCGAAGTAATCATTAACCGAACCATGAACGCCGGACTGAACAAATATCGCCGGTTCTCAATAGACACCAACAACTTCTGGACAAAGAAACTGCCGTGGGGCGACGAACTGGAAATTGGCCTCACGGCTGCCTACGGCAACAACAAACCCAGCAAAGCCTATAGCATCAGCCACACCGAATATGCACAGACCGGAGAGGAAGACCTGCGCAACCGATACCACGACACGCACTCGAACAGCTACAGCTATCAAATGAGCGCACAATATAGCGTGAACTTTATGGAGCACTGGAGCTTTGAAACCGCAGCGGTTTACAGTCAGCAGTTCCAGCACAGCCACAACTATAACTACCGGCTCGACTGGCTCGGCAACGTTACCATGCCCACAGGCGCAACAACTGATTCGCCCTACCCCACCCAGGCACTCAAACAAATTGGATGGCTGCCGTCGAACGACTTGCTCATGCAGGTGCTCGATGCGCCCAACAGCGACACTCACGGCAACTGGACAAGAACCTACACGCTGAAACCAGCACTCAACTACTTCAACGAAGACCGCGACGAGCAACTGCTGATAGCACTGCCCATGGAACGCAAAAACGAGAAAATGCACTTCATTGACGATGAGTATGACACCATTGCACACCGCTCGCTGAAAACATTCTTGCCCAGCATCACCTATTACCGCTGGGGAAAGGGTGGTTACACTTGGGCTGAATACAGCATGAGCACCGACCAGCCCGACTTTGCTTCGCTCATTCCATCCGACGATAGCACCAACCCGCTGGTGCTTGTGCTGAACAACCCCCGACTGAAAAACCGCCACACCCACACGGGAAGAATGCACATCACCTTCAAGAACGACTCCACAGGACAAATCATCAACGTGGGAGCATCGGCATCGGTGGTGCGCAATGCCACGGGAACACGAACCACCTACGAACCACAAACGGGAAAATATACCTATATGCAGGACAACGTGGACGGGAACTGGAATGCCTACCTGAACCTGAACTATTCAAGGCCATTAGACAAATTGAAACGGCTGAGACTGCAAACAGACATAGGAACCGACTTTGCACATAGCGTAGACTTCGACATCACCGAATCTGTGGAGGAAACAAAACTGAGCCGCGTAGACACCTGGGTCCCGAGGGAAGCATCTCGCTGGAATACCAGATTGACAAACTTACCCTTGGCATCAACGGCAACGCCAAGTGGCAACGCTCCACCAGTTCGAGGGAAAACTTCCAGCGCATCAGCGCGTGGGACTATAAATATGGCATGAATGCCACCTACACCATTCCGGTGCTCGACATTACCGTGGCTTCAGACATCAACATGTTTCAGCGACGGGGCTACAACACAGCACAAATGAACACCAGCGACCTGGTGTGGAACGCACTGCTCTCGCGCTCGTTGTTCAAGGGGAAATGTGTGGTGAAGCTCACGGCCTTCGACCTATTGCACAAAATCTCCAACAAGCAATACACGGTGAACGCCCAGGGACGCACCGAGACATGGAACAACTGCCTACCCCGCTATGCCATGCTCACCCTGAGCTATAAGTTCCAAAAAATGCCAAAGAACAAGAAACAAGACAAGAAATAAACACCTTTTATAAAGATATGAAAAAGCTACTCTTTGCCCTAATGCTCATCCCGCAGATGGCGGCAGCACAGTTTTCTCAGAAAGAGGGATGGAACATACATGCCGAAGTCAATACGGCTTCGGAAGAGAGTTATCGTATGCATGTGAAAGACATGGAACGCGACTACAACGTTGACATACAAGAGAAAGTAAAAGCCCGTCTTCTGGTCGGTAAGACGCATCAAATGAGCGACTACCTGACTGTTGGCTTTTCAGCCAATTATGACTACTACGACTTCAGCATCGGTCAACAGGACGCAAGCCTCACCAATGGCAACCAACACCACAACTTCGGACTGTCGGGCAACGCCATCTACAAGATGGAACTCTGGGAGAAACCCTTTATCGTTGCCGGTAATCTGAAGTTAGAAGCCAGCCAATGGGGATTAGAGAGATTCAGCGGGATGGGAACTGGTATGCTCATGCTGAAGTCATCAAGTGAAGAACAACTCGGCGTGGGCGTACTGCTGCTGGTCAACCACACCACCAAGATTCCAGTCTTTCCCATCGCCATGTGGCGAAAAGTGCTTGACGACCGGTGGACCGTGAATCTCAATTATCCTTTCTACAGCATGCAGTACACGGTTGACACACAGAAACGTCACACCGTAATGGGTGGTTTCACCTTCGATGCCGACCACTTTTGGATGAAGGTTTCCGAAGGTACCGACAAGAGAGTGCTGCTGTTTCGCCGTTCATTGCTGAAGACCGGCATCAACTACGAATACAAGATCACCCCCGACGTAGTGATGAACGCGCAAGCCGGATGGGAATACACCATGCGTGCCGCTATATATTCCCGTCACGGAGGCACGGAGAAGATGACCTTCAACCACCCCAGCGGCATCTATGCCATGATGAACCTAAAAGTACACCTCAAATGATTGGAACAATTGTCAACACCTGCACCATTATCGCAGGAACTATCATTGGGGCTGTTCTCCATCGCGGCATCAAGGAGAAATATCGTCAAGTGATGTACACAGGATTGGGACTGGCATCATTGGCCATCGGTCTGAATGCCTGCATCCGCAACTTCCCCAAGAGCGAGTATCCCGTGCTCTTCATCATCTCCATTGCCATCGGCGGTATTATAGGAACACGGCTCGACATCGACGGACATTTCAAACGGCTCGTTGACAAGAAAGCAACGAAGCCCGGACAAACCGGGGATTCAGCAAACCGTTTGTCCGAGGGACTTTCAACAGCCATCTTGGTCTATTGCATCGGACCGCTCTCCATGCTCGGCCCTGTCATCAGTGCCCTGCAAGGTGACAATACCTTTCTCTACACCAACGCCACGCTCGACCTCGTAACAGCCACCATCTTTGCCTCTACCTACGGCTACGGCATGATGCTGGCAGCACCTGTACTCTTCTGCTGGCAGGGGATGTTCTATCTGGTGGCATGCATATCGAGCGAAGCTGTTAGTGATGCGCTCATGGCCGAGCTGCTCATCGTGGGTGGCCTGCTTATCACCGGTTCTGGTCTTGCCTTGTTACAACTAAAGGACTGCAAGACACTCAACCTGTTGCCTTCGCTGCTGGTTCCCGTACTATGGTTCCTCGGCAAAGCTCTTATGCAATTACTTTAATACGCAAGGTATGCAATCATTCGAAAACATCAAGGCGAAGGCCATGCAGGTCGTGTCCTTTCTGAAGGAGAAATGGGACCAGCGCGAGCAACCCATCAACATCTGGAAGGAAAACGACAAGACATACACCTGTATGAACTGTGGGAAAGAGTTCCAGGGAAGCTATTGTCCCCGATGCGGACAAAGTGCCAATACAGAACGATTCACCATGAAGAATGTGCTCACCAACACACTCGAGGTATGGGGATTCGGCAATCGTGGCTTCGTCAGGACTCTCATTGAGCTCCTCTATCGCCCCGGCTACATGATACAAGACTACCTGCATGGTCACCGTCAGGCATACTTCCAGCCCGTGAAGATGTTGTTCATCCTCTGCGTGATTTATACCATTGTCCTGCAATTCTTCTCAACGGAAATTCACGAGGGAATGGTTGAAGAATGGAGACATTACGTGGTAGCAGAAAGCACAGCACCCAAAGACTATGACCATTATGAATATATCATTATTGAGCCCGATGATTCAGAAGCAGTGATAGAATTTAATAAGGCCGTAGCCTCCGTTTCCAACTTTTGGACTGACACTGCACAAGAATATATCAAATGGAGGGATCGCAACAAGGCACTTGCATTGTTGCTCATGCACGCCCTATTCGCAGTAGGTGCCATGCGTATTTTCAAGCATTCGCCAAAGAATAACCACATGACCCTACCCGAGAGTTTCTTCGTACAGGTCTTTATTGCCTGTCAGTTCATGATCATCTCCACCATCTACATGCTGTTTGTACGCGAATATGATCATAACGACAGATACCCCCTGCCCATTGCCGCTCAAGCCATTCTCATGATCTACATCTTTCGGCAAATCTATGGATACGGCATCATCAAGACCGCATGGAAGACGTTTCTCATGTATCTTGCTTACACCATCGTCGTCGCGATACCCTTCTTTCTCATCACCAGCGGTCTCTGGTATCTCAAGCATTAGCCATCAGGAAAGAATAGGAACGACGGAATGGGAAAATGTATAACTTTCCATAGGAAAAGGAATCGTATTTAAAAATAAATTTGTAACTTTGCACCCACTTATAAGTCTTTTAATTTTTTATGAACATATTAGAGTTAAGTGAACAGGAGATTGGACGTCGCCAAAGTCTCCAAGAACTGCGCACCATGGGCATCGATCCCTATCCTGCCGCAGAGTATCCCGTAACAGCATGGAGCACCGACATCATCAAGGACTTCGTTGATCTGCCTGTCATTGGCAAGGACGAAGAAGGTAATGATGTGCGCGAAACCGCTACGCCGGAGAACAGCCCCATGGTAAGCATTGCTGGTCGTATCATGGGCAAACGCATCATGGGCAAGGCCGCCTTTGCAGAGCTGCAGGACTCCAAGGGACGTATTCAGGTGTACGTGCAGCGTGACGCTATTTGCCCCGACGAGAACAAAGACCTCTACAATATTGTATTCAAGAAGCTGCTCGACCTGGGTGACTTCATCGGTGTGAAAGGCTATGTATTTCGGACAAAGACAGGCGAGATTAGCGTCCATGTGATGGAACTCATGGTACTAAGTAAGAGCCTGAAACCGCTACCCGTCGTGAAAACGGATGCTGAGGGCAACGTCTATGACTCTTTCGATGATCCCGAGCTGCGTTACCGCCAGCGTTATGTAGATCTCATTGTCAATGCCGGTGTCAAGGAGACCTTCTTGAAGCGTGCCACCATCATCCGCACCCTGCGTCGCATCCTCGACGATGCCGGATATACCGAAGTTGACACACCTATCCTGCAGAATATTGCCGGCGGTGCCTCGGCCCGCCCGTTCATCACCCATTTCAACGCATTGAATCAGGACATGTACATGCGTATCGCAACCGAACTCTATCTGAAGCGCCTTATCGTTGGCGGCTTCGAAGGAGTTTACGAAATGGGTAAGAACTTCCGTAACGAGGGCATGGACAAGACCCATAACCCTGAGTTCACCTGCATGGAGCTCTATGTGAGCTACAAGGACCTGCTGTGGGGTATGACCTTTACAGAGAACATGTTGGAGCAGATTTGCACCGCTGTGAATGGCAAGCCCGAAGTGGAGATTGACGGTCAGATTGTCTCTTTCAAGGCTCCGTTCCGCCGCTTGCCCATCCTCGATGCCATCAAAGAAAAGACTGGATTCGACTGCGATGGCAAGACCGAGGAAGAGATTCGCCAGTTCTGTCTGTCAAAGGGCATGGAGGTTGACGAGACCATGGGTAAAGGTAAACTCATCGACGAGCTGTTTGGTGAGTTCTGCGAAGGCACGTTTATTCAGCCCACCTTCATCACCGACTATCCCGTGGAGATGTCACCGCTGACGAAGATGCACCGTTCAAAGCCAGGTCTAACCGAGCGTTTTGAGCTGATGGTGAATGGCAAGGAGCTGGCCAACGCCTACTCTGAGCTAAACGACCCCATTGACCAGGAAGAACGCTTCGTTGAGCAAATGCGCTTGGCTGACAAGGGCGATGACGAGGCCATGATTATCGACCACGACTTCCTGCGCGCCCTGCAATATGGCATGCCGCCGACCTTCGGAATCGGCATTGGTATCGACCGTCTGGTGATGCTGCTCACGGGCAAATTCGCCATTGGTGAGGTGATGCTGTTCCCACAGATGAAACCCGAGAAGAAGATTCCGCAGAGCACTATCGCTGAGTGGGGAGAGATAGGAGTCAGCGAGAACTGGGCATACGTGATGCGCAAGGCTGGTTTCAACCTCATCAGCGACATCGCCAAAGAGAAGCCACAGGGACTGCAGCAGAAAATTGGCGAAATCAACAAGAAGTACAAACTCGGCTACGAGCGTCCCAGCTTGGACGAGATACAGCAGTGGATAGAAAACAGCCTACAGAAACAGTAATCTGCCTACAGTCAACCGTAAACTGTCAACAAAAGTTATGTACGATTGCGGAAAGATAGCTATCATTGGTGGCGGTTCGTGGGCCACGGCCATTGCCAAGATTGTGGTGAGTCACACGCACCACATTGGATGGTATATGCGCCGCGACAGTCAAATTGAAGACTTCAGGCGTCTGGGACACAATCCCACTTACCTTTCAAGTGTGCGGTTTAATATCAACGATATTTTCTTCTCCTCCGACTTGAACAAGATTGTACAGGCATACGACACATTGGTGTTCGTTACCCCATCTCCCTATCTGAAAAGTCATCTGAAGAAGCTGAAGACACGCCTACGCGACAAGTTCATCATCACGGCCATTAAAGGTATTGTGCCAGATGAGAACCTGTCGTGTTCGGAATACTTTAATAAGATTTACGATGTTCCCAACGACAATCTTGCCTGTATTGGCGGTCCGTCACATGCTGAGGAAGTAGCGCTTGAACGCCTCAGCTACCTGACCGTTGCCTGCACCGACCTCGACAAGGCACAAGCCTTCACTGACGTGCTGGCATCAGACTACATCAAGACCAAGACCTCGAGCGATGTCATCGGAATCGAGTATTCCAGCGTTTTGAAAAACGTTTATGCCATTGCAGCAGGCATCTGTGCGGGACTGAAATATGGTGACAACTTTCAGGCCGTACTTATGTCCAACGCCATTCAGGAGATGTCGCGCTTCCTCATCGCCATCCACACCCAATTGGGCACAGGCTATGCAGCACAAGCGCTCGCCAACATCACCGACTCAGCTTATTTGGGCGACCTGCTCGTAACGGGGTATTCCAACTTCTCACGCAACCGCACCTTTGGTACGATGATTGGCAAGGGCTACAGCGTGAAATCGGCGCAAATAGAAATGGAGATGATTGCTGAGGGCTACTTCGGTGTGAAGTGCATGAAGGAAATCAACCGCCACATGCACGTCAACATGCCCATTCTTGATGCCGTCTATAACATCCTCTATGAGCGCATCTCACCACAGATTGAGATTAAGCTCCTTACCGACAGTTTCAGATAGGAACGAGAAATAGGTTCAAGGTAAAAGAATATAATTAGGAAAAACATTTTTTATAAAAGACATGAAAAGTATTTCACTTGACATTACAAAGGCTGCGTGCTTCCTTGGCGAAGGCGCAGTGAAGGCTTTTGAGCCCCAAGTAAAAGAGGCACAGGCAGCTCTTGAGGCTGGCACCTGCCCTGGTAACGACTTTCTCGGATGGCTTCATCTTCCGAGCAGCATCACACCCGCTTTCCTTGACGAGGTACAGGCTGTAGCCAATACCCTGCGTGAGAAGTGCGAGGTAGTAGTGGTAGCAGGTATCGGTGGCAGCTATCTCGGCGCACGTGCCGTCATCGAGGCACTGGGCAATTCTTTCGCCTGGCTGGTACAGGACAAGAAGAACCCCACCATCCTCTTTGCTGGTAACAACATCGGCGAAGACTACCTCGCAGAACTGACAGAATACCTGAAGGACAAACGCTTCGGAGTTATAAACATCTCCAAGAGTGGAACTACCACAGAGACCGCCCTCACCTTCCGTCTGCTGAAGAAGCAGTGTGAAGCCCAGCTCGGCAAGGAAGAGGCCAAGCAGGTGATTGTCGCTGTGACCGATGCCAAGCGTGGTGCTGCCCGCACCTGCGCTGACAAGGAAGGCTACAAGAGCTTCATCATTCCCGATAACGTAGGTGGCCGTTTCTCTGTGCTCACCCCCGTTGGTCTGCTGCCCATCGCCTGCGCCGGTTTCGACATCAAGGCACTTGTACAAGGTGCTGCCGATATGGAGAAAGCCTGTGGCAAGGAAGTACCCTTTGAGGAGAACCTCGCAGCACAATATGCTGCAGTACGTAATGGTCTCTACCAGAGTGGCAAAAAGATTGAGATTATGGTGAACTACCAGCCCAAGCTCCACTTCATTGCAGAGTGGTGGAAACAGCTTTACGGAGAGTCTGAAGGTAAGGACCAGAAGGGAATTTTCCCCGCCAGTTGCGACTTCACGACCGACCTGCACTCGATGGGCCAATGGATTCAGGAAGGCGAGCGCACCATTTTCGAGACTGTCATCAGCGTTGAGCAGCCCAACAAGAAGATGCTCTTCCCCGAGGATGAAGAGAACCTCGATGGTCTGAACTTCCTTGCTAGCAAGCGTGTGGATGAGGTAAACAAGATGGCAGAGCTTGGCACACGTCTGGCTCACGTTGACGGTGGCGTGCCCAACATCCGCATATCTGTTCCCGAGCTCAACGAGTACTACATCGGACAGCTCATCTACTTCTTTGAGATTGGATGTGGCATCAGTGGCAATGTGTTGGGCGTGAACCCCTTCAACCAGCCGGGTGTGGAAGCTTATAAGAAGAATATGTTTGCACTGCTCAACAAGCCTGGCTATGAGGCTGAGAGCAAAGCCATCCAAGAGCGTCTGGCTCAGGAGTAAAATAAGACCGATAGGACGTATAAGACCTATAAGACTTATATGACTCAAATCCAAGAATACTTGAAACAGCACGGCTATGAGCACTTTGCGCCCAAAGCCGTGCTATTTGATATGGACGGCGTGCTGTACAACAGCATGCCCAACCATGCTGTTGCCTGGCAGCGGTCGATGGCCGAGTTTGGTATTCACATGACCGCCAACGATGCCTATGCGACAGAGGGAGCCCGAGGCATTGATACTATCCGAAATATGGTGAGGGCACAGCGAGGACAGGACATCACGCTCGAAGAGGCACAGCGCATGTATGACATCAAGACACGCCTGTTCCATGAAATGCCCGAGGCTCCTGTCTTCGACGGCGTGATTGCACTGATGAAACAAATCAAAGAGGCCGGCATGAAGATTGGCGTAGTAACAGGAAGCGGGCAACGCCCACTCATCCAACGGCTCATGACCGATTTCGGAGATTTCTTAGATGAGTCGCACATTGTCACCGCCTACGATGTGACAAAAGGGAAACCAGCTCCTGACCCCTATCTCATGGGTCTTCAGAAAGTAGGAAACCTACAGCCTTGGGAAGGCATTGTTGTTGAAAACGCCCCATTAGGTGTACGGGCAGGCGTTGCCGCAGGCTGTCTGACCATTGCCGTCAACAGCGGTCCACTACCCGACCGCATTCTTGCCCAAGAAGGTGCACACCTTATATATAATAATATGGTGGAACTGGCCGATGATTTTCATCATTTCTTGAGTAGAAACAATCAAAATCAAGAAAAATAGCAAAAAAACTCCATTTTGTTAGGCAATTACATTTTTTTTATTTAAGTTTGCACTTCATAATGTGTTAAATGAAATGCAGAGCAACCCAATTGCCAAGCATGAACGATTACTAAAATCATCAACTTAAATCAGTGAAATGATGGACTCTCAAGAAGAAAAGAAGATTTACACTTCCAAACAGGAGGTGCTGGATCGTGTAAAAGAGATTGCACACAGTGAAGAAAAACCCAGCAAGGAAGAAATCGACCTGCTAAAAACCGTGTTCTACAAATTGCACTTCGCCGAAAGAGAAGCGCAACAGAAAGAATATCTGGATGCAGGTGGCGATCCTGAAAAGTATCAAGTACTACCCGATGAAGATGAAGAAGTCTTCAAGGCCGAGATGAATATCATCAAGGAGAAGAGAGCCAAGCTTTTCCAAGAGTTGGAAGAGGAGAAAAAAGAAAATCTCAAAAAGAAGCTTGAGATTATCGAGAAGATTAAGTCAATGGCAACTTCTCCCGAAGAAGCCAACAAATCATATCAGGAGTTCAAGGAACTGCAACAGCAGTGGCGCGACATCAAGGCCGTACCCGCAGAGAATGCCAATGAGCTTTGGCGCAACTACCAACTGTATGTTGAGCAATTCTATGATCTGCTCAAGCTGAATAGCGAGGCCCGCGAATACGACTTCAAGAAGAACTTGGAAATCAAGACCCGCCTGTGCGAGGCTGCAGAAAACCTTGCCAACGAGGAAGATGTCATCAGCGCATTCCACCAACTGCAGGAGCTACACCAACAGTACCGAGAGGCAGGCCCTGTAGCCAAAGACCTCCGTGAAGAGGTCTGGGGACGTTTCAAAGCTGCTTCTACCGTCATCAACAAGCGCCACCAGCAGCACTTTGAGGGCCTACGTGCCCAAGAAGAAGAGAACCTCGCCAAGAAGACCGCCCTCTGCGAGAAGGTTGAAGCCATTATTCAGGAAGAAAACAAGGGAGCTGGCGATTGGGAGAAGCGTACCAAGGAAATCATTGAGATACAAAACGAATGGAAGACCATTGGCTTCGCTCCCCAAAAAATGAACGTCAAGATTTTCGAGCGCTTCCGCGCTGCCTGCGATGAGTTCTTCAACCGCAAGGCTGCATTCTTCAAGGATATGAAACAGCGCTTTGTTGAGAATGCCGAGAAGAAAAAGGCACTCGTTGAAAAGGCTCAAGCCCTGCAGGATAGTACAGAGTGGAAATCGACATCCGACAAACTTATCGCCCTGCAGAAGGAATGGAAGACCATCGGCATGGTACCCAAGAAGTTGGGCGACCAACTTTGGAACGACTTCCTTGCTGCCTGCAACAAATTCTTCGAAGCCCGTAACGCTGCCACCGCAGACTCACGCAACGAGGAACGAACCAACCTCGAAGCCAAGCGAGGCATCATCGCCCAGCTGAAGGAGCTCGCCGAGAACGCAGCCGACGACGTACAGCAGAAAGTACAGGAACTTGTAGAACAATACCAACAAGTAGGTCATGTCCCCTACAAAGAAAAGGATAAGCTCTACAAAGAATACCACGAAGTGCTGGACAAGCTCTATAAGGAACTGAATATCACGACTGCCCGCCGCCGCCTCGACAATTTCAAGAGCCAGCTGAAGAACGTCGCCAAGCGGGGCGAGGATGCTCTCGACAACGAGCGCAGCCGACTCATGCGCCGCTACGAGCAGATGAAGCAGGATATTCAGACCTATGAGAACAACCTCGGATTCCTGAACGCGGCATCAAAGAAAGGCAATAGTCTCATCGACGAGATGAACCGCAAGGTACAAAAACTGAAAGACGACTGCAACCTCGTTCGCGAGAAGATTAAAGCTATCGACGCACAGAACACGGCAGAAGAAACTGCAGAGGAGACAACAGAACAAACTGCGGAATAAATTAAACCGCTAAAATAGGAAGAAAGCCAACTACCCGTTTTTGGGGTGGTTGGCTTTCTTGCAAATAAATCGGGGTACTTTCATCTTTCTCCGCCGTTGTTTGAGTTTGCAAGAAAGGCTAAAGAAAATAATCGCTGAGTGTTGAATCAACTACTCAGCGATTATCTTGGTTGGGGTACCCGGACTCGAACCAGGAAAGGCAGGACCAGAATCTGCAGTGTTACCATTACACCATACCCCAAACATTTCTTGCATATCAGTTTCCGTTGAAATGCGGGTGCAAAGTTACTGATTTTTTTTGAATCCACAACATTTTTGCCGTTTTTTTTCGTAAAAAAAGAGAAAAAACATCAAAATCACTGCATTTCATGATGTTATTCGGAGAATTCGCCGTACCTTTGCAAAGTTGAAAGTGGAATCGCACCAATGAGTCAATGGGTGCAAATGACAGAATAATCAAAGAATAATAGTCATATTTAAAATGAACCAATTAGTAGAAACAATCGTTAAGGGTATTCAAGAAAAGAAAGGGCAGCAAATTGTTGTGGCCGACCTGAGCGGCATCGACGGTGCTATTGCCAACTACTTTATAATATGTCAGGGCAACACGCCCACACAGGTAGAGGCTATTGCCGACTCTGTGGGCGAGACCGCGCGCATAGAGCTCCATGAGAAGCCAACCCACGTGGTAGGACTGGAGCAGGCAGTGTGGGTTGCAATGGACTTCACGGATGTACTGGTACACATCTTCGTTCCCGAGACACGTGAGTTCTACAACCTTGAGAATCTCTGGCAAGATGCCAAACTGACAATGATTCCGGATGTTGACTAATATAAAAAGTTGGCATGACTTTTGATATTCAATTCAAAAATCATTTGAGTATATAATGAACAATAACAACCAACAATTCAATAACGATGACAGACAGCCGAAGATGCCACGCTTCAACATGGGCTGGATCTATCTGCTCATTATTCTGTCGTTGGGTATTCTTTTCTTTACAGGTGGCGGCGATTCATTAGCAGCAGGAGCTGGTGCCGGAGCGAAGAAAGAGGCCACCTACACCAAGTTCAAATACTATGTGGAGAAGGATTACGCCAAGAAGGTAGTAGTCAACAAGAGCGAAGGTACGCTCCGCATGTATGTGCGTCCTGAACATATCCGTGATGTCTTTAACATGACAGCAGAACAGACGGGTAAAGATCCTTACGTCATCGTTGACTACGGTTCGATTGACGAACTGGAGAAATACCTCACGGCCGTACAGAAGACCGGCAAAATCGCTGACTTCAGTTACGAGTCGAAGCATGGTAACGGTTTCTGGGATTTCCTCATCAGCTTTGGTCCCATGCTATTTGTTTTCTTCATCATGTACATGCTCTTCAGCCGCGTGGGCGGTGGAATGGGTGGCGGAATGTTCAACGTGGGCAAGTCGAAGGCCAAGCTCTACGAGAAGGCCAACGAGATGGGCATCACGTTCAAGGATGTTGCAGGACAGGCTGGTGCCAAACAGGAAGTGCAGGAAATTGTTGAGTTTCTCAAGAACCCTGGCAAATATACCGACCTGGGTGGTAAGATTCCCAAGGGAGCACTGCTGGTAGGACCTCCTGGAACGGGTAAGACTCTCTTGGCAAAGGCCGTTGCCGGAGAAGCTGGCGTTCCGTTCTTCTCGATGAGCGGCAGCGACTTTGTGGAGATGTTTGTCGGCGTAGGTGCCAGTCGTGTACGCGACGTATTCCAACAGGCCAAGCAGAAAGCGCCCTGTATCATTTTCATTGACGAGATTGACGCCGTAGGACGTGCCCGCTCGAAAAACCCCGCCATGGGCGGCAACGACGAGCGCGAGAACACGCTGAACGCTCTTCTTACCGAGATGGACGGTTTCGGCACCAATAGCGGTGTCATCGTTCTGGCAGCCACCAACCGTGTTGACATGCTCGATTCGGCATTGCTGCGAGCCGGACGCTTCGATCGCGAGATACACGTTGACCTCCCCGACCTCACCGAGCGCAAGGAGATTTTCCAAGTACACCTGAAACCCATCAAGCTCGACGAGGGAGTAGATATCGACTTCCTGTCACGTCAGACCCCCGGTTTCTCGGGAGCCGACATAGCCAACGTGTGCAACGAGGCAGCCTTGATAGCTGCCCGTCACAATGCGGAAAAAGTGGGTAAGCAGGACTTCCTTGATGCCGTAGATCGCATCATCGGCGGACTGGAGAAGAAGACCAAGGTGATGACGGCTGCAGAAAAACGTGCCATCGCCCTCCACGAGGCTGGCCACGCTACGGTATCGTGGTTCTGTGAACATGCCAACCCATTGGTCAAGGTGAGCATCGTACCACGAGGACAGGCGTTGGGTGCCGCTTGGTATCTGCCCGAGGAGCGGCAGATTACCACCAAGGAGCAGATGCTCGACGAAATGTGCTCACTTCTCGGCGGTCGTGCTGCTGAAGAGCTCTTTACAGGGCATATCTCCACCGGAGCCATGAACGACCTGGAACGAGCCACCAAGAGTGCTTTCGGCATGATAGCCTACGCCGGCATGAGCGACCGACTGCCCAACATCTGTTATTACAACAACCAGGACTATCAGTTCCAGCGCCCTTACTCTGAGACAACAGCCAAGATTATCGATGACGAAGTGCTGAAGATGATCAACGAGCAATATGAACGTGCCAAGGCACTGCTCAACGAGCACAAGGAAGGTCACAACGAGTTGGCAGAACTGCTCATCTCTCGCGAGGTTATCTTCGCTGAGGATGTGGAGCGCATCTTCGGTCCGCGTCCCTGGATCAGCCGCTCTCAGGAAATCATTGAGGAGAATGATGCCCATGTTCCCGCCCTGGAAGACATGCCTGATGAGGTGAAAGAAGCCCAACGCGAGTATGAAGCGGGCGAAGCCCTGAGGGATGAAGGATGAAAGACTGACACCCAAGGTAATTATAATTACTCATTAAGCATAAAAAACAATGAAGAATCTGATAACACGAAGCATTACGGGCGTTCTGTTTGTTGCCGTTATGGTAACAGGCATCTGCCTGCGTGGTGACGCAATGATACTCCTATTTGCCCTCATCACGGGTCTTACCATGTGGGAGTACACCGGATTGGTGAACGAAGTGAAAGATGTTACGGTCAACCGCTTCATCTCAACCGCAGCAGGTGTTTACCTGTTCCTGGCCATGGCGGGATTCTGTGCCGACATGGTGCCTTCAGCAGTCTTTATCCCTTATCTGCTCACCATCATCTACCTATTTGTGAGCGAGCTATACACTGGCAACAAGAACGCCATCAACGTTTGGGCTCACACCATGCTGGGGCAGATGTACGTGGCATTGCCCTTCTCGTGCATCAATGTATTGGCATTCCAGCACAATCCAGCCGACGGTTCCGTTTTCTACAACTGGCTGATGCCGATGAGCATTTATATCTTCCTATGGCTTAACGACACAGGTGCCTACTGTTCGGGATCGCTGTTTGGCAAGCACAAGTTGTTTCCCCGCATTTCTCCTGCCAAGAGCTGGGAGGGAAGCATCGGCGGTGCCATTCTTGTGTTACTCTCAGCAGCCATCATCGGCTATGCGACAAGCCAACACGGACTGCCCTCTCCTTTCGGAGAAGAGTTCAGTACGAAGCTGATACTTCAATGGATGGGACTCGGCTTGACAGTGGTATTCTTCGGGACTTGGGGCGATCTTGTTGAAAGTCTCTTCAAGCGCACGCTTGGCATCAAGGACAGTGGGAATATTCTGCCTGGGCACGGAGGCATGCTCGACCGTTTCGATTCGTCGCTCATGGCTATTCCTGCAGCCGTTGTCTATCTATATACCCTGAGTTTTTTCTAATATAGCGAATACCTATATCACTCACACCGGGAAGGATTTCCCGTTTCATATCGTGCCAAACTTTAACATAGATACTGTCACCCCGTTTCAGATGAACATCTGAGACGGGGAAGTCATATTGATAATAGCTAAGTCCCTGCCCTTGCACACGTCCCTGCTGGTCAATCAACTTACACGTGAGGGTGTCGGCAACAATCCCCATTCGTGGAAGATGACTCGCTTGACAATAGTCTGGGCTATGCATTATGAGCTGTTCAACAATCAGCGTCAGTCCCATAAACGGATATGATCCATTGATACGTAAGCCCAGTTCCACCTGATAGAGTCCTTCCTGTGCCATCGGTGGAACGCAGAAGGTGAGTGTATCGTTTTTCTCCCACCCTGCCACAGGTGTTTGCTTATACGAGTCATAGACCTTATTACCCGTACAAGCAACGAAGAAAAGAAGCAGCGCAGCCCCACAGAGAGCCACCCGCCCTCTCTTCGGAGAGGGAAGGGCAACACAGAGTGGATGCGAGAGTTGAGAGAAAAACTTATTCAACGACATTATGATTGTGGCTTGTTGGGCTTTGACTGTCGGGGCTGATGATGCCCCTCACCATTCTGTTTGGTTGAAGGTCTCTTTTTCTTTTTCTTCTTTGCCTTGTCAAAGCGGCTGATATCGGCTCCTGCCAACAGGTCAACAGGGCCTTTGACTTGTTCCTGTCTGCTTTCTTCCAGCAACGACAGCGGTTTCTCTCCCCGCTTGTTCATCGCAATAATCTCACGTGCTCTGTCAGCGGTGATGGTTTCCAAATTGGCAGGCACGCCCTTGTCCGTTGAATAGGTAATCAGTCCGGCAAGGATGTCCGACTTGAACAAGTAGTAATCGGCATCTGCCGTCTGAAGGACAATCTCCTTGCTGGGCAGCTGCCGGCTGGCTTCGATGTAGTCGTCAACCTCATAGTTCAGGCAGCACTTCAACTTGGCACACATGCCGGCCAGTTTCTGCGGATTGAGCGAAATATCCTGGAATCGTGCCGCACTGGTCGAAACGCTCACGAAGTTCTTCATCCATGTGGCGCAGCAGAGCTCGCGCCCGCAAGGTCCTGTTCCGCCGATACGTCCTGCCTCCTGTCGGGCACCAATCTGTTTCATCTCGATGCGCACATGGAAGGTGGCGGCAAGATCCTTGATAAGCTGTCGGAAGTCAACGCGCTCGTCGGCTATATAGTAGAAGATAGCCTTGTTGCCATCGCCCTGATACTCCACATCGCCAATCTTCATCTGCAGCCCGAGGTCTTTGGCTATCTGCCGGCTCTGGATCATCGTTCCATGCTCACGGCTCTTAGCCTCGTGGTATTTGTCCATATCCACCTGCTTGGCCAGTCGATAGACCCGCTTGATATCGTCTGGCGACTTGATATTCGCCTTCTTCAACTGGAGTTTTACCAAGCGTCCTGTGAGCGTCACCACACCGATATCGTGTCCGGGGTTAGCCTCTACCGCCACGATGTCGCCCTTCTTCAAGTCGAGGTTGTTGACGTTGTGGTAATAGCCTTTACGGGTATTCTTGAACTGCACCTCCACCAGGTCGGTCGATTCGTCGTTGCCAGGAACATCGGCCAGCCAGTCGTAGGTGTTCAACTGCTTATCTTGCCTTCCACATCCCTGATGGCAGAGACCTCTGTCGGTGTCGCGCACGATATGGAATTTCATGTCTTGATAGTTCATAGTTTTATGTCGTTATAGTTTTTTACTTTTGTCTGAGCAGAATGATCATCTGGAGCGCCAGTTCGAAGAACACCACCTTGGAATTGGCATTCTGTGCGATGTCACGCTGTGCCTTGTCCATCAGTTCCGTAATGTCTATGATATTAGCCTCGTTGATGAAGCGTCCGAACTTCTTGGAGAACTCCTCTTCGTCCTGTGTCATATAGTTTAGGTCGGGAACATCAAAGTTCGACATGAAGTTCTCCCTTACCTGCTGCATGAAGTAGGTCAGCATGCGTTTCTGCTTCTCCCGTCCATAGCCGCCCACCGTTTCGCTCCATCGTTTCAGTTCTTTGATGTTGCGGGAATAGGCGAGACGCATCAGCATGATAAACATATCGAGGAATCCTCTGTTCTCGTTGCCCATACTGAGTGTCTCGATAGCCTGAAGCCAACTGCCGTTTGCCACACGCGCCACCCGATGGGCCGTTTCCTCGTCAAGTCCCCTACGCTGGACCAATGCTTTTTCCACCGCTTCTGTACTGATGCGATGTACATCAATGCGCTGGGTGCGGCTACGGATGGTTTCAAGCAGGCACTCTGGCTCTTCGCAGAGCATGATGAAAACCGTCTGACGGGGCGGTTCCTCCAAGAGCTTCAGCAATTTATTGGCACTGGTGAGGTTCATTCGCTCAGGTAGCCAGATGATGCTCACCTTGTAGCCTCCCTGACTCGACTTCAGACTCAGTTGCCGGGCAAGTTCATCGCTCTCGGCACCGGTAATGATGGCCTGCTGGTTGGCAGCTCCCATTGCCGTCATCCAATCGTCCATGGAGAAGTACGGGCTCTTCATCAACAGCTCCCGCCACTCTGTGGCAAAGTCACTGCTCACGGGCTGATGCTCCGACCCCATGCTCGGCAGCTTGATGGTGGGATAGGTGAAGTGCAGGTCTGGATGTTGCATGCTCTGCAGCATTGCCTGGGTGTTGGCAGACTGCTGCGCGGAGCCTATCGATAGCAGTTCGGATGCCATCGCCAGTGCCAATGCCATCTTACCACAACCGGCAGAACCACACAGCATCAAGGCGTGGGGCACGCGTTCCTCGCGCACCATCTGCAGCAACCGCTGCTTCACCTCTTCCTGTCCTATCACTTCATCGAATGTCATACTGGTATGTTTATGATGTTATGCCTTCAGTCTTCTGACAATCTCAACCACCGAGTTGGTGGCAGAGACCGTATAGAAGTGGATATTCGTCACACCTGCAGCATAGAGTTCCTCGCACTGGTGCGTCCCCCACTCGATGCCCAGCTGTCGGGCATCCTCATCTGTCTTGCACTTCACAATTTCCGTAGCCAGTTCTTGTGGCAGGTCACAATGAAAGGTCTTCGGCACCACTGTCAGCTGCGAGAGCTTCGCCAGCGGCTTGATACCCGGTATGATGGGAATGGTGATTCCCATCTGGCGCGCTTTCTCTACGAATGAGAAGTATTTCTTGTTATCGTAGAAGAGCTGTGTCACGGCATATTGTGCTCCGAGGTCTTGTTTCTGTTTCAGATACATCAGGTCCATCTCTATATTGGGGGCTTCCTCATGCTTCTCAGGATAGCAGGCAACACCATAGTCAAAGTGCCGCCCTGGATGCTTGATGGGGGTCCCGTCGACAAAGAATCCCTCATTGAAACGGTTCACCTGTTGAATCAGTTCGGTTGTATGGGTATGTCCTCCGGCAGTCGGAGTGAACACGCGGTCGTCCTTCGCCTTGTCACCACGCAGGAGCAAAAGGTTGGAGATGCCAAGGAACTGCAGGTCGAGCAGTTCATACTCGATATTCTCCTTGGTCGTTCCGCTGCAAATCACGTGGGGTACCACAGGCAGATGATAGCGGTTCTGAATGGCGGCAGCGATGGCAATCGTTCCTGGACGGCGGCGCACACGCTGACGCAGAAACTGCCCGTTGGCAAGTTCCTGATAGACGTACTCGCTGTGATGAGTGGTAATATTCACATAGAGCGGTCCGAAGTCATTCAGGCGGTCGATGAGCGAGAACAGACTCCCCGTCCCATTACCTTTCAGGGGAGGCAGCAGCTCAAATGAAAAGCCTCGACCGCCGTCATTTCTATGAATCAGTTCGGTTATTTCCATATTCCAAACTGCAAAGTTAACTTTTTTTTCTCAAACAGCGTGTTTTTTCTTCCATTTTTTGTCCACACCAAGAAAAACAATTACCTTTGCCTTCCCGAATACAGAAGGTCTTAACAATTCCAACAACAACTGAGATGAAAAAACTGATCATCATATCCTTGCTCATGTTTGTGACAACAGTAAGCAGTTGGGCACAGACAAACCTTGTGGGACGCACATACCACAATGAGAACATCCTCCTCGACCAAATCAAGAAAGAGGCTCCCGACATTGACAAGCTTCCCAAGCGCGACCAGGCCATTGCGAAGGCCGAAGCGAAGAAAGGCAGGAAGCTGACGGAGAAGGAGATTGCCGAACTGGACAGTGCCCTGAAAGCAGCAGAGCTCATCAAGAAGGAGATGAAGATGACCGTATCGGTGGAGTTCAAGAACGCTTCCACCCTTATTTTCCGACAGAAGACACACATCAGCGACGAGGTGCTGAAGCTGGCCGGCGTAAGCTGGCTGAAGCGCAAAGCTTTCAAGGCGGCACTCGCCGTTGCGCCCTCGTCAACGAGCATGCCATACACCGTCAAAGGGAACCTCATCATCTGCACAGATGAGGATAAGGAGAAGGACACGCTTCGACTCAGCGCTGACGGGAAACAGCTCTATGGCAAGCTGGACGAGAAGACCCATTTCACCCTGAAGCGCATCAAATAACACCTCCCAACAGACAAAAAACAAGGAAAAACGAAAATAATTGAATGGATAACACCTGTTATTCATAATATTTTCATACCTTTGCAATCGCTAAGGTTCAAGCCTGCATAGAAAGCGGCTTGGCGCAATTGTATCACTAAACAACAATGAATATGGACGATTACCCGGCGGAAACGTACAACGTGAGAAAGGTATGAGGACATAGCACAAGACGGGCTAATCCTCATGCAAATTAAGCATTCAGCATCAAGCATGATGCACTAAGCATGATGCATTCAGCATTAACATGGAGGATTAGCGAAATGAAGACTTATTGGACCATTAGCGAAAATTTGAAGACCATCCCCGAATGGCAGCCCGGCTGCTGGATACAGGTGACGTGTCCAACAGACGAGGATCAGCGCGAACTGGAAGAGCGCTTTAACATACCCGATTATTTCATCGACGACATCAGCGATACCGACGAGCGTGCCCGCTACGAGTACGACGACGGATGGATGCTCATCATCCTGCGCATACCGCATGTGAAGCAGATTCGCTCGCGCACACCCTTTACCACCGTGCCCTTAGGTATCATCCACAAGCGCGACGTGACCATCACCGTGTGCTTCTTTGAGACGAACATGATGATCGACTTCGTCTCCTATCAGCAGAAGCGCAGCGAGGGGTTCACCGACTTTGTCGATATGACATTCCGCCTGTTTCTCTCGTCAAGCGTGTGGTACCTGAAACGACTGAAGCAAATCAACAACCTCATCGAGAAAGCCAAGCACAACCTCGACCATACGGTGAACAACGAATCGCTCGTGGGACTCTCGCGCCTGCAGGACTCACTCACCTATTTCAATACGTCCATCCGAGGCAATGAAAACCTGTTGCAGAAACTGAAGTTCAAATTGCAGGTGGACGAGCTGGACGCCGACCTCATCGAGGATGTCAACATCGAGATGACACAGGCCCGCGAGACGACACAGATCTATGCCAGCATCCTGGAATCGACGATGGCAACCTACTCCAGCATCATCAACAACAACATGAACACCGTGATGCGTACGCTGACCTCTGTCTCCATCATCATGATGTTCCCCACACTCATCGCCTCTATCTTTGGCATGAACCTCATCAACGGCATGGAGAACAACCCCTTGGGATTCGGCATCGCCGTGCTCATCTCCATCCTCGTTTCAGGATGCACATTTGCCGTGCTCCGCATGAAGAGACTGGTGTGAGCATTATGAATTCAGTATTATGAAAGAAGAACAGATACTCATTAGGATTACAGGACAGGACCGACCGGGACTCACAGCCTCGGTCATGGGAATCCTGGCACGCTACAATGCGCAGATACTCGACATCGGACAGGCCGACATCCACGCCACCCTGTCGTTAGGCATTCTCATCCGTATCGACGAGATGCACTCGGGACAGGTCATGAAGGAGCTTCTCTTCAAGGCTACCGAACTGGCGGTAAACATCGGCTTCGCCCCCATCACCGACGATGAATACGAGGCGTGGGTGGGACGTCAGGGCAAGCACCGCTACATCCTGACCGTCATCGGACGCACACTCTCTGCCCAACAGATTGAGGCAGCCACGAAAATCATTGCCCAACAGGGACTGAACATCGATTCCATCCTCCGACTGACAGGCCGCATGAGCATCAAGAACCCCGCCAAGAACGGACGAGCCTGCATCGAGTTCTCGCTGCGCGGCACCCCCGAAAACCGCTCACAGATGCAAGCCGAACTGATGAAACTCTCCGCCGAGATGGAGATTGACTTCTCTTTCCAGCGCGACGATATGTTCCGCCGCATGCGACGGCTCATCTGCTTCGATATGGACTCTACGCTCATCCAGACCGAGTGCATCGACGAGTTGGCCATCCGAGCCGGCGTGGGCGACCAAGTGAAAGCCATCACCGAGCGCGCCATGCGCGGCGAGATAGACTTCCGTGAAAGCTTCACCGAGCGCGTGGCCCTGCTCAAGGGACTCGACGTAAGCGTGATGCAGGACATTGCCGAGAAGCTGCCCATCACCGAAGGTGCCGAGCGACTCATGGCCGTACTGAAGCGTTGCGGCTACAAGATTGCCATCCTCTCCGGCGGATTCACCTACTTCGGCGAATACCTGCAACGCAAGTTCGGCATCGACTACGTCTATGCCAACGAACTGGAGATTGGAGAAGACGGCAAGCTCACCGGTCGCTACGTGGGCGAGATTGTCGATGGCCACCGCAAGGCAGAGCTGCTCCGCCTCATCGCACAGGTGGAGAAGGTGAACCTCGCACAGACCATTGCTGTCGGCGACGGAGCCAACGACCTCCCCATGCTCTCTGAGGCAGGACTTGGCATCGCCTTCCACGCCAAGCCGCGCGTGGTGGCCAATGCCAAGCAGAGCATCAACACCATCGGACTCGACGGTGTGCTCTACTTCCTCGGCTTCAAAGACAGCTATCTGGGCGAGCAAGGGAAGCTGTAAGAGTTATGCATTAAGCATTAAGCATTATGCATTAAGCATTATGCATTAAGCATTAAATATTACTAACCCTTTAAACAAAAACAACAGCATGAAAAAGTATGTATGTGATGTGTGCGGGTACGTCTATGATCCCGCAGTAGGAGACCCCGATAGCGGCATCGCCGCCGGTACAGCATTCGAGGACATCCCCGAAGACTGGGTTTGCCCGCTCTGCGGAGTAGGCAAAGACGACTTCAGCCCCGTTGAAGAGTAAGCACCACAAACCTGTTCCCGAGAGCTGTACATAACACCGAGTTCCGCAAGTCATCACTGTTGTAGCATAGGTGTAATGTAGGCAGGGCATAGGTAGGAAATGATTCGTAGAAATTCAGCCAAAACGAATAAATTTTGTTAATTTTGGCTGAATTTCTATACAAGGAAAAACATCAATAGGAACGCCATACTGTATCTCATAACCTCAATTTTTCATTCTCCGATAACGACTCGGTATTGTGTGGCTCCATAGCCGAACCATCCGCCCAACGCTCCCCTTACGTTACCCCGCAGGTTATATTTGGAGGGGAAAAGCGGATTGCGCGACAAGGAAAGCATTTCCTCGTAGCTGCGCCAATAGTCGTAGGCAACGCTATCGACACGGGTAAGCTTGATGATGACGGTGTCGCCCTTGGCGAAATAAGGCGTAAAGTCTTTCACCATGTTGGTTCGCCCCTTGTTGATTGTCACCTTCTTCTGGCTGTTCAGTATTTGGTCATCGAACACGCCAAGATACGATGACAGAAATGCGCGATGGTCTCCCTCTCTGTCCAACCGGGTAAAGAGCTTATAATAGTCGTGTGTCGCCGGATTGTCATGCAGCCATCCCGAGATAGAGAAAAGCGTGTCGGAGGAAGAGACTTGATGCCAGGCGAGTGAGTCGAACACGGCTGGAGTAGGAATTGTGGTTTCTGCCTCGGCATGGAAGTTCTCATAATCGACCTGCAAGTGATATGTACGCCCCACCTCTCCTCGCATGTTGGAAGTTGTATATATATAGGGTGGAAAGAAATCCTCGCTGTACTTTCCTGTCATCACTTCCTCGTGTTCGCCATCGGAGATGGTCACCCTTGCCCATTTCAGTACATAATTCTCAAGACTGTCAACAGACTGGTAGTCAGAAGTGAGCGGCACGGTGGAGGTTAGGATCACCACGGGATGCCGTCCATTGTCTATCCTCCCCTCTACTACCAGTTCAGGAGAGGCCACAGGATATTCATCATGGCGGCAAGCCATGAGCAACAGCAACATCGACAGCAACAATACAATCAGTTTTCTCATACAAGTCAGAATTTGCAATAGTAACTAACAGAGGGCATCAACGGCAGCACAAAGCGCAGTGGCTTGTAGCCAAACTTTCCATTACGCAGTTTGAGGCGATAATAGATGTCGTTGTTTTTTGCCGTAGCGTTATAAAGCGAGAAGTTGAATCCCTGCTCACGTTCTCCCTTACAGACCAGCTTATAGTTGACCGAAAGATCCAAGCGCATGTATGGTCTCAGCGTGTTGGCATTGTGGCCTGCAAAGTCGGACACGATGTTTTCATTCACTACATAGAAGGCACGGGGTGCTGTAAAGGGTGTTCCCGAAGCATAGACAAACGTCGTTCCAAGACTCCACCTACGGCCAAGCTGGTAGGTTGCCACGGCATTCAACTCGTGGATGCGCTCGTGGGAGGCTGGGAACTTCCCATGGAGGCGTGTTCCAGGGAATCGCCGGAACGCCCGTCCCACCGAGTAGCTCACCCACCCCGTCAGTTTGCCTGTTCGACGCTCGACGTGCAGGTTCAGTCCGAAGTTCTCCCCGTTGCCATGAAGCAGATGCTGCTCCGGCTGATAGGTCTCGTAGAAGAAGTCGAACACAGAGCCGTCGTACTCCACCTGATGATAAAGGCGTTTGTAATAAAAGTCCAGGGATACATGCCACGACCTCCCAAAGAGGTAATGTCCGTGCCCCAACGCAACGCTGTAAGCGTATTGCGGAGGACTGTCAGCATTGCAGGATGCCCAGAACTCCGTGGGGAGTCCGGCATCGGAGAAGCCGGTCTTGAAGACATACTGATGTTTGACGGATGCGGTGAGATGAAACTCACTGTCGTCGCGAAGGTTGTATTCTGCTGCGAAATGAGGGTCAGCACTATAGAAGCGATCATCGCCTATGACGTACATATTTGCCCTGACTCCCATACGGAAGAGCATGTTGCGAAGGGGTGAACACTTCCAGCTGCCATATAGAGACAGCTCTTTTGCGTGTTGCCTTGGCTGGGCGGCATGTGGAACACTGAACGAGCCTTCCATGCTGGGCGACTGTGGTGAAAAGCGGTGAGCCGTCATATCGGCTCCGAGTGTGTAAGCCCCCACGTTGAGCTTTCCTTGATATCCCCAGTCAGTAACGCTGGAAGGTAAGCGGAAGCGGAACTCCTCCGTCATGGAGAACTTGTTGCGATAGGAGGTGGTGTAGATTTTCTGGTGAAGATGCCAGCCTGTTCCCTTTGTTTCCCAATGCAAGGCCCCCATGACATTCACCCAGCGCAGTCGGGCCTCCGACTGGTAATCAGCATCCTGATAGCTAACGCGGTCGTTACCGGCATACAGGTCTATCCAAAGGCGGTTTCTTGTGTCGGGGCTGTATGAATAAGTCAGGTTATAGTCGTAAAACGAATAGCGGATGCGCGTTCCGTCAATCTGAAGCCAACGCCCATAAAGCCAATTGAGATAAGCCTGACGCCCTGAGACCACCAGGAAAGACTTCTTTCCCAATCGGGTCTTCAATGTTCCCTGAGAAGACATCGGACCAACCGTCAACTCCCCTGACAGACGTGGCGGGATGCTGTCGAAGCTACACATGTCGAGAAACCCGCCGATTCGGTTTGTGTTCTCTGCCGTCGTTGCCGACTTCCGAAGCCTCATCTGCGAGAAGTGAGAAGCGTTGAAGACGGAGAAGAAACCCAGCAGGTGACTCACATTGTAAAGCGGCACGCCATTCCACGTTACGCTGTTGTGCTGGTTGTCGCTGCCCTGTATATGCAGGCCCGCATCGTATTCTGATACGGTCTGCACCCCTGGGAGCAACTGCGCGTAATGCAGGGGGTCGGCATTGCCGAGAATCTTAGGCATATCGTCGAAGAAGGATGTACTCACCTGCAGTTCCCCCAGGTCTCCGCGGGAAACAGCTGAAGTGACACGTTTACCCTTGACCACCACTTCCTGAACGACAGATTCGCGCAGGGTGTCAGGTGTAACTTGCGCCACGACGGTCTGCAAGGAAACCGCCATGACGCAAGTCATCATCATTCTGTATGCTCTTGCGATACAGACAATGGGGTATCGACCCTTCTTCATAGTCCTTCTATCGGACAAGGGCTATTTGAATTCTTCCACCATCTCCTTGAAGTCACCCAGCAAGTCCATGACGGTGTTGTAAACCACGCGGAAGTTGTCCTTGCTGAAGAATTTCCCAAACGTATTGTAGGATGTTCCGTCGGAGAAGACGATAACCGGCTCAGCTTTCCATTCTGAATTGCCATATCCGTATTCATCCTCAAAAGCCATCACCTTCAAGGTTGCACTACGTGCGCTATTACCATCATAATAGACAGCAGCGTTGAGGAGGGTATTGGCCTGTTCCACTCGGGCCTTGAAGTCGGCTTCGCTATGCTTGTCAGCAACCTTGATGTGATTCATAAACTGCGATACATTGCTGCACTCGCCCTTGACCTGCACCTTACCCAACACATCTACAGAGACATTGGCCTGACCGATTCGCTCCACATGGGGCTCGTTATTCACGGTGCCTTCTGCCGACACCTTAGCCGACACCAGTTGCGTGCCGCCCTTCTTCAGATTGAAGTTTACGGCTGCGGATTTGCCGCTCTGATAGCTGGCCTTCTCTATCTGGAACTCATAGCCGGCAACCTTTGTCGTCAGTTCTACGCTATAAGAATCGGTCGTGAAATTCACCTCTGCGCCTGTGCTCACACTGGTCTTTACCTGAGCAGAGACAATCTCCGTACCACCCTGCGTGATGGTTATATTGATGTTCTGAGGAACGCCTACCACATTTCTAAAGCGAGATACCGTCCGCGTCCATGAGGAATAGTTATACTCTACTCTCTGATTATCAAAAGACTGATGATGAACCGTATAGACAGAACCGCTGGTTGTGAGTCGTGCAATACATACCTGACCATTCTGGTCCTTGAACTTGAACTGCAAGTGATTGTCATTGGGCGTATAGATCCAGCCAGTCTCACCAGCCGAGAACTCTCCCGTGAAATTGGCAGCCATCCACAGGCGTTCATAGTCTTGGTAGTAAGTATTATCCGACTGAACCTCAGACTTGAGCGATGTGATGGCATCCAAGCATTCCTCGGCCCACTCCTTGACATTGATCGTAGAGTAGTTCTTCCCAAGATAGTGCGCTCTCGCATATTTAGCCACGTCACGAACATTATAAAAGTCTGAGGCGCTGATATATCCCAGCAACTCGCGTGCTGCAGCATCGAGTTTCTGCTTCTGCTCAGCTTCGCTGAATGTTACATCAGCAGAGGGTTGGTCTGGATTCTCCGGCGAATCCGGATCGTTAGGCGTATCGGGTTTGTCAGGAGTCTCAGGCAGCGGGTCATTGGAACTGCTGTCTGAGCCGCAGGCTACAGTAAACGTGAGAGCACCCACCATGCAGGCACACCACAGAAATCTTCTCATTTTCATAATACCTGTTATTTGTTTGTTAATGATTGTTCGAATAGGTTTTGCAAAAGTAACAATAATATGGCGCATATCAACCATTTTTCCCGTTAATAATCATTAATTCAGCTTTCGCAAGCTGTAAGGAGTTGCAGGAGTGACAGGAGTGACAGGAGTGACAGGAGTTCAGACAATACTCTTTTCCTGAAAATCTGCTAAAACAGGAGCAATCAAAACTAACGTATGAACTCCTGAAACTACTGAAACTCCTGCGCTCCTGCGCTCGGCCCATTGGGACGCTTTCATAGCGTAGCGGAGAAAGAACTACAAAGAAGTTCTTTGCAAGCAAAGCGGCAAAGCCGAGCGGAACGAATGCGAAACTTGAATCATTCAGCCACTCCAGTGGCTGTGGAGGAGGGTTCTTCTCTCCGGGCCCCTCCTTGCGAAGAAGGGGTAGTAGAAAGATAATGAAAAATTCCGACAAAGACCCTCGCGAGAATCGCGTATTTGCGAACAAAAAGTCCTTCGCCTCCAAATACGCGAGTATTTTGAGGTTTTAGAAAATCGCTGATAATCAGAAGTTTAGCTCACCGAGCTCTGTTTTAGAGTATTCGGAGATGTCAGTTTTGGGGTATAACTCTTAGTGTTGCACCTCACAACTCACTGTTCCGACCCTCTCAACTCAATGCAACGAGGTCCTCATTCCATTGAGTTGAGGGTCAAAAAGCATTGCTTTGAGCTCATCGTTCCATTGTTCCGACACTCCAAAGGCATTCAACCGCCTGCACAAAACCGCTGTTCTGTGCAACTTTTCTCTCTATAATGCAACTTTTAGACGAGCGTTTTTTTGACCAAAATTCTTGACAAAGCTGATTCTTCGTCATTTTTGTTGAGGAAGAAAAAAAAGTCTCACTCTGTCACCCATCTGTCACCCATCTGTCACCAGTCATAAACCCTTTATCCATCGGTGTTTCAGGCGTGTTGGGTGACAGATGACAGATTTTTCACGATTTTTAGGTTCCATGGTATAATCTGCCTGTCAACAGCCAACCGTTAATCGCAAACTGCAAACTGCAAACTATATTGATGTGTTTCCTTGTCTGCTTCCATCGGGCGCAGATAGTTAGCCAAACGGAAATTGCTGACAAGGCCTAATATACGTCCTGCTTCTTGCTCATCACCTGCAAGTTTTTCTGCTTTTTCAGCCGTTTTCACTCAAAAACGGTTAAATATTGCCATCTTTTAGCAGATTTTTGGCCTGAGAGAAGAGAATTAAACAAATTTTGTGTATTTTTGCTGTGTGCTTTCAAGGCACTACGAAATCTAAGATATAAAATTGTAACGAATTAAAACGTAAAACAAGAAACAGATAGTACAGCGAATGACAATTGGAAGATGAATCTGCCAGGCAGAGCACTTCCGTAGGGAACGTTTTCGAAAGCCGAGAGCAGAGTCAAATTAATTTGAACTATGCTGAGGCCAAGAAAAGGTCGAGCGATGAGCTCAACAACTAACGTAGTCAATAACCAAAAGACTGGCGCAGTTCCCGCTCGTACATCTTATTATATAACTTGAGCTTTCTGCTCTTGTTCTCTCCTATCAGAAAACCGCCAAAATTCGCTACTGGGAGCAAGCAGTTCAGAAGGTTCACGTCCGAAAGGGGCGTGAACTGTTCTTGCTTGTTTAGTAGCATGGTTACTTGGCGGTACCAGACAGAGGAATAAGCACCCGAATGGTACACGCCTTTCTTTATTCTCCAAATTAAGAATGAAACTCAAACATCTACTAATCCTATTTGTCATGGTTTGTGGTCCTTGGTGTGCTCCTTTGTCAGCACTGGCTGATACATACCCGACTACAAGCTATACACTGTCAGACGATGGCTCTACACTGGTCAAGTGGACTGGTGAGGAAAGTGTCATCGACATGACATCTGACCCAGCATTTAATCAAGTGACCACTATTGGTGAAGAGGCCTTTGCCTTCAACGGCACCTTCACTTCCATTACACTTCCCAGCAACGTGACAACCATCGGCCAAGGAGCCTTCAATCTGGCCACAGCATTAGAGACCGTTTTGTTGCCTGACGGCTTGTTGACTATTGGAGAAAAGGCTTTCCGGAAGTGCTATGCCATCAAGTCAATCAGCCTGCCAGCACAACTCAAGACTATAGGCAGTCTTGCTTTTGAGAACTGCGAGCATCTGGAATCCGTCACCCTGCCAGCTTCTGTCACATCCCTTGGAGCGAGGACGTTCTGCGACTGCACAGCATTAAAGGACATCACCCTTTCTCCATCCCTCACCGACTGGGGAGAATACAGCTTTACCTACTGTACCGTGCTGGAGGAAGTCAACATTCCCGAAGGCATCACATCAGTACCTGCTGGAACGTTCTACCAGTGCTATGAAATCAAGAAGATTAGCCTGCCCTCCTCCTTACAGGAAATCGGAGAGAAGGCTTTCACCGATGACTATCATAACATGGATAAGATAGCTGAGGTGACCTGCCGAGCCATCGCTCCTCCCATTGCCGATAACGTGTGGTCTGCACAACAGGACGATGCTACGCTGTATGTTGCCCGCCGCGCGCTCTCTGCTTATCGGAACCATGCCCAGTGGAGCCAGTTCGGAACCATATTGGCTTTCGATGGCGACGATTATCCCAACGAGGACTTTGCTACAGACACCGAGGCAATTGTTGACGAACTGCTGAAGAACAACTATAATGATTATGTGATCAAAGGAATATATCTCCTGGATAAGAAAATGACCGACCGGAGCGAAATACAGGGGATTCCTTTAATCGATACCAGCGTGCCCCTTTTTGAGGCAATCGGTCATGAATGGGTGGATGAAGCTTTCTTTTTCCTTAGTTCGGACTATTTGCTGCCCAAATGCTATATCGACACGCTGCTTAAGATGGGTATCACCATACACTTCAGCTACACCTCTTTCTATGAAGAGGGAATCATGCAGAGGACCGACAAGATCGGGTCCTATTATGTCGTTACGAATAGTTTGAAGATCGTTACCGCTGCCAGCATGGCGGCGAAACGCGTGTTCGATATTATAGGCGGTCTGGTTGGTTGTCTGCTGACGGGCGTCATCTTCATCTTTATCGCTCCGATCATTTATATCCAGTCGCCCGGCCCGATCTTCTTCAGTCAGTGGCGCGTCGGCAAGAATGGCCGTAAATTCAAGATCTATAAGTTCCGAAGCATGTATATGGATGCGGAAGAGCGGAAAAAAGAATATATGGCGCAGAATAAAATGAGTGGTTTGATGTTCAAAATGGACGATGATCCCAGGATCATCGGAAGTGAAAGAAAGGACAAAAACGGTAAACCGAGGGGGATCGGGAACTTCATCCGCAAAACTTCCCTGGATGAATTCCCGCAGTTCTGGAATGTCCTCATCGGCGATATGAGTTTGGTAGGGACCCGGCCGCCGACAGT